>JBLHRT010000295.1:0-3013 GCA_047626255.1 Candidatus Azotimanducaceae bacterium | reverse complement strand
GCCACATCATGGCGTGATTCCTTCTGGAGCTGCGGAGTAATTTTTGATGATCGTGTGCTGTATACTTCAGATACCCGGTTCGACCCCGCCATGATTAGCGAATTGGATAGCATTTACAATTTTGAGGTGATCTTCCATGACTGCCAGCTATTCACCGGTGGCGTGCATGCCTCCCTTGATGAACTGAGTACGTTGCCGCCCGCCATCAAGGCCAAGACTATACTGATGCACTACGGCGATAGCTGGCGCGATTCGCAGCAACAAGGCCTTGATGCAGGGTTTCATTCTTGGGCTCAACAGGGCTCCGAGTACGTGTTTCCGGGCTAGCAGCCGAATTCATACCGCTCGTCTAATTTTGGGTGCCAGCGAAGGTCACTGACCAGCAGCTGCCCCCAGTTGCTGGCGACTGACACACGCTTCCACATTCACCCGCTTCGACTCCCACATCTGTGTGTTTTGTAAATCATCAAACAATATGATTTACTCTGGCGACTTTCCCAAGAGGGCTGTTCGAGAAAGCTGTTCGAGAAAGCTACTCGGCAAGCTAGAACAGCTACTCGATCAACGAGTGCTCAATCGATGACACTGCGTTAAGCAAACATAGCGTCAACGAGCACCAAATCTGCAAGTACTCAAGCAGCAAGCATTCAAGGAACAAGCCCTAAGCAACAAACACTTAAATCAAAAAAGGCAGGAGTAAGACCATGGGATTATTGGACGGTAAGGTTGCGTTGATCACTGGCGCTGGTGGCGGCCTAGGGGAAACTCATGCCCTGTTGATGGCTAAAGAAGGCGCATCAATCGTCGTTAACGACCTCGGCGGGTCGCGTGACGGCAGTGGTGCCGGCGCCAATATGGCCGACCATGTGGTCGAAAAAATCATTGCGGCTGGTGGCAAGGCTGTCGCCGACTACGGTAATGTGACTGACGAAGCCGATGCCAAAGCCATGGTACAGCGGGCTGTTGATACGTTCGGCAAGATTGACATCATGGTCGCCAACGCGGGCATTCTGCGCGACAAGTCCTTCAAGAACATGACCAATGACATGTGGGATATCGTTATCAACGTCCACTTAAGGGGCACCTATCTCACGGTTAAAGCCGCCTACGAGCAGATGATCGAGCAAGCCCACGGGGGCAGCATTGTCGTCACCAGCTCTACCTCTGGGTTGATCGGTAACTTTGGTCAGACTAATTACGGTGCTGCAAAAGCTGGTATCGCTGGGTTTGCTCGCTGCCTGTTCCAGGAAGGCCTGAAGTATGGCATTCGAGTGAACATTCTTGCTCCGGCAGCCTGGTCGCGCATGACCGAGGATATTTTTCCTCAAGGCCAAGGTATGGAAGAGCTACTGTCACCCGACAAGGTCTCCCCTATCGTCGCTTGGCTGGGTTCTGATGAGGCTAAAGATGTCACCGGTCGCACGTTCCTCGCTCAGGGTAATCAAGTCACGTTGCTGTCGTTGCAAGCCCATAATGTGGCGGTGCGCGACAACAAAGAGGGGCCCTGGGATGTGGCTGAACTCGGTGAATCAGTGTTGGCCAACTATGAGAAATGGCCGAAGGGACCACAACCTACGCCGCGAGAATTTTAGATCGCGTGATGTTGCGTCCAAACAGCGTTGGATGCCCGCGTCTGATGTAGATAGGCAACTGTCGACGGCACGGTAGCAATGGAGAAAAGGGGTGGCTGAGGCCACCCCTTTTTATTGGCAGGCTTTCGCTATCAATGATTCCCTTGCCGACAGGCATACAGGTTTTTAACGAAGCTCTGCCTTCTGATTTAGCGACTTCTTATACGTAACAGCGGCCGCTCTAGGTAGATTGCGCCTTCCAAAAGACAGCCATTTTATCGCATAAATTGAGTCTCAGCACATGGATCGCGCCTTCCCAAATAGGCATTTGCATCAACGATTAATGCTCGAATCACACGTAGATGTTGGCATCCCAGATAGATTTCGGGATCCCACATGGTCGCGATCCCGCGCAAATGCATTCACTGCTTGTAGATATAAGGTGGAAAACTCAACAACTCAAATCCAACGAACCACTTCGCTAACAGCACGGATCCCAACTCATTTTTCCTCACCAGATACGCCCAATATGATGGACAAAGGAATACCTTTTCAATTATAAACGTTTGTCACAACAGTTTCTGCCATCAACAATCTGGCCATTCGAGCGGTCTATAGGCCTGACCTACATTCATTCCACTATCCGAGAGAATTCAATGAAGCAGCAATATGGCGACGTTCACGTCACACTCACAGACGGCTTTGTAGCCATCTGCGAAATTCAACGCGGACCTAACAACTTTTTTGACCAGCAACTGATCAAAGACATAGCAGACTGCTTTGAAGACCTTGATGCCGAGCCCGCCTGTCGTAGTATCGTTTTGTGCTCACAGGGCAAGCATTTCTGCGCCGGCGCAAATTTCAGTAGTGGCGCGCGGGCGTCGGGTACCCAGGGTCATGCGAAGGGCGAGACCAACCCATTGTATGGTGAGGCCGTTCGGCTATTCCGCTGTAAGACGCCGGTGATCGCTGCCGTCCAGGGCGCCGCCGTGGGCGGTGGTTTTGGCCTGGCGGTGATGGCGGACTTTCGAGTTGCCTGCCCCAACACACGTATGACTGCGAACTTTGTCAAACTCGGGTTCACACCGGGCTTTGGCCTAACCCATACCCTGCCGCGTATTATTGGTGTGCAAAAAGCCAATCTGTTGTTTATGACGGGTCGTCGCATTGATGGCGAAACGGCTTATGCCTGGGGACTCGCTGACATATACAGCACCGCTGAAGCTATTCGCGATGATGCCATCAAGCTGGCCAGGGAGATTGCCGAGAATGCGCCCCTGGCACTAGTATCCGTGCGTGAGCAACTGCGTCCGGGGCTGGCAGACGCTGTCAAGGCCACCACTGATATCGAAAGTCGTGAACAGTATTGGCTGCAGCGTACCGCAGACCACAAGGAAGGCGTGAAAGCGGTTTCGGAGAAACGTGTTGGTGATTTCACGGGC
>JBLHRT010000294.1:0-3031 GCA_047626255.1 Candidatus Azotimanducaceae bacterium | reverse complement strand
TGATGGAACAGATCCTGATTAACCTACTGCAGAACGCCGCCCAGTCTGCTGTCGGCACTAGCCAGCTAGACGTAGCGCTGAGCGCTCGCCTCAATCGTCGTGGCCACATCACCATCGAGGTCAAAGACAATGGTCCTGGCATTCCAAGCGATTTGTTGAGCAAGATATTCGTGCCCTTTTTCACCACCCGCCGTGATGGCAGCGGTGTCGGCCTCGCACTCTCTCGGCAGATAATGATTGCTCATGGAGGCAGCATTGCGGCCGCTAGAGCACAGGGTGGCGGCGCCGTGGTTAGCCTGATTTTTTAGGCACTGGCTGCGCCTACTTGTGACCCAATGCCCGGATGAGCATTGATCAAACCGCCGGTAGCTGTTTGCCGCTGCTACTGACGAAAAGGCTTCTTCAAATAGCGGGCACGACGGTCTTTTGCGGACATTCTTTCAGCCCGCGGGTCATATCCGCTAACAATGAGGACAGGCAGCTCAGCCGACACGCGCCTAATGTGCGCAAGGCATTGCCAACCAGTGAGTCCAAATATTAATGTCTAGAATAACGAGCACGACATCCGCCCAATGCAACTTTAACAGTTCCACACTCTCGTAGCCGCCTTTGGCCTCAACAACATTGAACCCCATGGCTTCAACGTACTCGACCATTGGAATACTCACCATGGATTTATTTTCTGCGACGAGCACGCTGCTTTTTCCCGCGATCCCACTGGGCGCACCACCGGAGCGGGCGTTGTATCCAACGGCAGGGTCACCGTTATCTCAGTGCCTAACTGTTATCATGACGCACGGTCATCGTGATGGGCCTGGGGGCGTTGTGGCTTCCACAGCATTAAGTACAATATTGAGAAACATCTGCTATAGCTGACCTTGATCGCTGTTAACTATTCATGGCGCGCTGTCAAAATCTAAGATGATTTCAACACCTGCGATCAGCTCAATCCCCAACCAGCCTGCTCACGCATCTTGACCATAAAGCTTTCCTCGTAGGCCTCTTCCGGGCTTTCACGAACCAGTCGATCCAGCACCTTCGCATCATCGCCCAACAACACCCGCCAGCGCTCGTCGCGCACACCTTGAATCATCATCGCGGCGGCTTCAGCTGCCGTGGTGGGTGCGTTGTCGCGAAATGACTCGCCCTGAGCTTTGATCATGTCTTTTACCTGATCATCTGTTGCCGCGGAGAGATCAATGCCAAGACGCGCAGTGATACGTTCGCGCACAGTGACGAGCTCTTCTGCCGTCATATTCTGCGCCTCGTGACCATCAATTTTGCCCGAGTTGATAAAGATGGACGTACCGATATGGCCAGGCATGACCACAGACACTTTGACATGTGGCGCGTTGATACGCAGGTCGGAAACCAGCGCCTCGGTAAAACCTTTAACGGCAAATTTGGCGGCACTGTATGCCGAGTGTGTAGATCCGGGCCCCAGGGACGCCCAGAATCCATTGATGCTGCTTGTATTGATCATGTGTCCTTCATCGGCCGCCACAAGATATGGCATAAACGCCCGGGCACAGTAATACACGCCGTACCAACAGATATTAAAGGTCCGCTCCCAGGTGTCACGGGGGCCGTCAACAAAACTCACTCCCGAGCCGATACCCGCATTGTTGAATAGCAGGTGGATATGATCACGACCATGCAGATCAAGCACCTCATCTTTGAAGCGAAGCACCTGCTCCTCGTTGGAGACATCACACAGATGCGCAGTGATACGCACACCCTGGGGCGCCTCCTCGCGACAAATTGTTAGCGTCTGCTGCATGTTTTCATCAATCACGTCACAAATGGCTACGTCGCAGCCTTCAGCAATGAGCTGCCGGGCCAATTCCCGCCCCATACCCGTGCCACCGCCAGTGATGACAGCCAACTTACCTGCGAAATTCTGCATATTTTTCTCTCTCATTATTATCGTTAACTAAAAATCAGTTATTCTATTTATTCTGTTCGGCGACCCCAGTTAACACCTCTATTTCCTGACCCAAATGATGGCTTTCACCAGGGGCCAGCAACACAGTATTGTCAAGCGCCAGCGCCGGCTCAATACACAACATATGACGATATCCCTGGTCATCAAAATCACCCATGGCGGCGGCCGTCGACGGACCTGGATTCCACACCACCATATCTTTGTGGCCCCAAGCACGCAGCATGATCGAACGATTCAGCACAGGGTCCAGCAACACCATAGACGCAGGGGGAGACAAATAGACACGATCGATACCCTGCTCGACCTCGTGCTCAGCACCAAGAGGTAACGTCTGGCACTGTAACGCGTAGTCGTCGAGCTTATCCTTAAAGGTTAATCCGGTCAGCGCAGGAACCGATAATCGTGTGATATCAGCAACTCGGTAATAGGTGTGCAGCGCGGCGCCTACCGCCACCTCTCGATCAGAATGATTAACGCTAGTCACTTGCACGTACAACGTATTCGATAATCGAACATCTACTAACAATTCAACTACGCCGTCATGACTATCGCACCATTGATCATACTGCTGAATCGGCGCTAGACGCAGTTGCAGGCGGGCACCCTCAGAATCGGAACCCACGGCAACCACCGCGAAGTCACTGTTTCGCGCAAAGCCATGCTGGGGCAAGCTGGCGCCAGCTGGATGCGCGCCGAACCATGGCCAACACAGGGGAATGCCACCACGAATCGCTTTACCGGGCTGGTATTGAGCGCTACCGCTGTTCCACAAGACTTCCTCGCCGTTCGCCTGGTAGGACGTGACGTGTGCACCCTGCAAATACAGCGAAGCGCGCTGCCCCTCATACTGCAGGTCGCAACGCGTCTGCCCGCCGCTACCGGTGACAAACTGGATGTGATCTGGGCGTCCAAATTCAGCGTTCAGTTCCGCGACATCGGGGGCAACAAAGGCATCAAACATATTCGACCATCAGCTAACTAAAAATCCATCATGCCTAGCACCGTCCACCGGTGCAAGCCACAGCAAAACCTGCTATGTTCTGCCTAAGCCAACAAGGCACAAGCATGCCGAGTGCCCGTAAGTAG
>JBLHRT010000293.1:0-3044 GCA_047626255.1 Candidatus Azotimanducaceae bacterium | reverse complement strand
CAGCACCATGTAGTCGTAAGACATGAGAATGCACTGAGTTTCTTGGCCAGGGAATAGCTCGCCATTGACGCTGCCCATACCCGTCACCATGCCGTCGGCGGGGGTGTTTTGCATCAGGTCGTCAACGCTGCGTCGACGCCGCTGGGCGGCGATGGTCAGGGCCCCGTATTCAACGAAGCTATCGGTGTCGTAGAGGTCCGCGAGATTCTCGCGGGCGGTACGATGGTGTGTGCCATGTCGGCGCGCAACAGCCTCAGGTCGTGAGGCGTCCTGACCTAACGCATGGCGAGCATTGCTCTCTGCCAGATCTGGACGAATCAAATCCGGATCCAGTGCTTCGACCAGAGCTGCATTTTGCATGATGACCTCGCCTGGCTCGATAAACAGCAGAGCATGACCCTCGGACACAGCGTCGCCTGGCGTGCAGTTGAGCATTTTGATGGTGCCGCTTACAGGTGCCTGAATAACATGCTCCATCTTCATGGCTTCCATAATAGCCAGCTGTTGGCCGGCGTAGACTGCCATACCTGTTGTCACGCTGAGTTCGATAACAGTGCCCTGCAGGGGTGCCTCCACAGCGCTTGTACCCTCGGGCCCCACCGCTTGTAGCGTGCTGGTCGAGACTGTTGTGGCTCCTGACTTGCCGTGCTCAAGGACCGCTAGAGGATCACGGCTGGCTAGCTTTGCTGCGGCCTGCGCGTCTCGGGCTACATCGAAATACAGTGTTGTATGCGGGCCCGGCGTTGCGAGTTGTGCAAGATGATCATCGACATAGCGGGTATACATGTCATTCGCCTGGAAGTCTGCAGACATCACTAGGTTTTGTAGAAAAGGAATGTTGGTGGCAAAACCTTCGAGGCGAAATTCAGCCAGGGCGCGATAGGTTTTACGGGCGCAGTCAGCAAATGTAGAGCTGTTGCTATGCACGATTAACTTGGCCAACAGTGAGTCGAAGCGAGTCGATGTTTTGTATCCCGCATAGGCGAAGGAGTCTATGCGGATGCCTGGGCCTGTGGGCGGCTCAAAAACAGCGAGTTGCCCACCACTTGGCTTGAAGCCTTGTTGACTCGTTAGAGTTTCCATATTGATGCGCGTCTGGATGGCATAGCCGCGGGTGGTGGGTAACGTGTCGACGTTCAGTCCCAGTGTCAGCAATGACTCACCGCTGGCGAGTCGTAGTTGGGTTTGTACCAGGTCGATGCCCGTCACGCTTTCCGTGACAGTGTGTTCGACCTGGAGTCGCGGGTTGGCTTCAATAAAGTAAAATTTTCCGGGATTGTCTCGATCGACTAAAAACTCAAAGGTGCCGAGGCTACAGTACTTAGCGCGCTCGGCCATGGTGATAGCGGCGTCAATGAGCTGGTCTCGTAATTGAGGGTCAAGGCCTGGTGCTGGCGCGATCTCAATGACTTTTTGGTGGCTACGCTGAACGCTGCATTCGCGGTCCCATAGATGGCTGATATGTTTGCCGTCACCGATGATCTGGATCTCGATATGTCTGGCGCGCTGAATCAATTGCTCAACATAAACACTGTCATCACCAAAAGCTGCCAATGCCTCGCTTTGACAACGTTCTAATAATTTTGGTAATTCTTCAATAGATTCAACGATGCGCATACCGCGTCCGCCACCGCCAGCCTGAGCCTTGATAAGCATCTTCGCGCCGGCGGGCAGTTGGTTAAAGAATGCCTGAGCACCTGCTAGGTCGGTTCTGTCATCAGTGCCGCCGATGATAGGGACATCGCAGGCGGCGGCAAGCAGGCGAGCCTGGGATTTGTCACCAAATAGTGCAAGTTGCTGCGACGTGGGGCCGATAAATATGATCTCGCTGGCCTGGCATGCCTCGGCAAAACCAGGGTTTTCGCTTAAGAATCCATAGCCCGGATGTACCCCGTCACATCCCGTGTCTTGAGCAATTTGCAGAATCTGCGCGGCGTCAAGGTACGCCGCGGCACCCGTGCCTGCAAGCACCACAGACTCATCGACCTTACGATTGTGCAGGGACGCGACATCGTCTTCCGAGCAAATGCCGACCGTGGTGATACCCAGCTCAGCCGCGGCACGTGCGATGCGGATGGCGATTTCGCCGCGATTAGCGATCAGTATTTTTTTCATCATGGTCGTATCTCATCCAAGAGGGTGTTCATTGCGGGGCTCGTTGTCGCAGCCGCCGCGTCTAATATACCATTGTTCGCCTCGGAGTGAAGCTGGCGGGGATTGCCGCTATAATGGATCATTGATGACGGACGCAACGCGGTTTGCAAGGCTGACAATATGGCGATTTCTTATCTACGTTGTACCTCTTATGTAGACGGTACTTCTCATGTATCCAGTACGTGGCAGGCAATCGAAGATGCAAAGGTCTCGGTGCTGGATCGCGGCTTTATGTTCGGCGACGGCATCTACGAGGTGATTCCGGTGTATGACGGGCAGGCGTTCACGCTGGGCAGGCATATCACCCGGCTGGGCCACAGCCTGGATGAGATCAAGCTTGCTAATCCGCTGAGCCACGATGAGTGGGGGGCCCTGGTGGGTGAGGCTTTGCAGCGAGCGGGCGAGACCATGGCCCTGGTGTATATCCAGGTCACCCGGGGTGTCGCCGAGAAGCGTGAGCATGTTTACCCGACAGGGCCGGCGACGATACTCGTGACGGTTTCTGCGGCGCCAATGTTAGCGCGTAAAACCATTAAGCCCTACGCGTTGGTGAGCCTTGAGGATTTTCGCTGGTCTCGGGGGCATATCAAAACCGTCAGTTTAATTGCCGCGGGCATGCTCAAGAACGAGGCCCTGACCCAGGGCGTTGATGATGCGGTATTGATTCGTGATGGCCTGGCGACCGAGGCCACAGCCTCAAACATCTTTATGGTCAAGGACGGCGTGATCGTCACGCCGCCTAAATCCCAGCTACTGCTGCATGGCATTACGCGCGACCTCGTGGTTGAACTGGCCGAGGCCAATGGCCTTGCGCTGCAGCAGCGAGATATTCTAGCGACGGAGCTCAAAAGCGCCGATGAGTTGTTGATATCCAGCTCTGGTCATGAAAT
>JBLHRT010000292.1:0-3050 GCA_047626255.1 Candidatus Azotimanducaceae bacterium | reverse complement strand
GGGAAGACCCGCGCTGCTGGTATGCCGCGTTCGCCTCGACCCTCATATTTCTGGTGCTGTTCTGGCAAGTGAAGCTTTACATGGAGTCGGTACTGCAGGTGTACTATCTCGGCATGGCCGTGTATGGCTGGTATCAATGGCGGCGTCCAGATGACGGCCCGGTATCACCCATACAACGCTGGCACTGGTCCCGGCATGGCATCGTCATACTCGCCGTTGCAAGTTTGAGTATGCTGTCAGGCTTTGCGTTAGAGCGATACACAGACGCCCAGTCGCCCTATCTGGATGCGTTTACCACCTGGGCCAGCATTGTCACAACGTATATGGTGACCCGCAAAATTCTGGAAAACTGGGCTTACTGGCTGCTCATCGACATGCTGTCCATTTATCTCTACTTGGATCGGGGACTGTACTTCACCTCCCTGCTATTCGCTGTCTACATCGTCATCATTTTCTTTGGCTGGTATCGCTGGCAGCAGCGCTATCTTCAGCAAGGCATCCTTCACGAGAGCACGATTGATAAGCAGAGCTCAGCTCCTGCCTAGTCAGCGGGGTTTTCCTACTGAGGGTGCAACTCGGCGGCACGTTTGATTTAATAGACGCCTTCCCATCAACGAGTATCTGATTATGCAGGACCTGTTCTCAATCAAAGGCAAAACGGCGCTGGTCACCGGCGGCTCACGAGGCATCGGCGAGATGATTGCCGCAGGCTTTTTGGCCCATGGCGCCAAGGTGTATATCAGCTCCCGCAAAAAAGATGTGTGCGATGCTACCGCCGCCCGCCTGATGGAACAGTATGGCGGAGAGTGTATCTCAATGCCCGCTGACCTTGCTCAATTGCCCAGCATCACAGCGTTTGCCGAAGACTTGGCTAGCCGCGAGCCAAAACTGGATATTCTCGTCAACAACGCGGGAGTCTCCTGGGGCGCCAGCCTCGATGAGTTTCCGGAGATTGGCTGGGACAAGGTCATGGATACCAATGTCAAAGGCGTATTTTTTCTCACCCAGAAACTACTGCCCTTGTTGCGGCAGTCAGCTGGCGCCGAGGACCCAGCCCGAGTGATTAATATCGGCTCTGTCGATGGCATAAAAATGCCCGCCTTTGATACGTTCTCCTATGGACCGTCGAAGGCGGCTGTTCACCACCTGACCCGAGTACTGGCCGCGCACCTGACGCGCGAACATATTATCTGCAATGCCATCGCCCCAGGTCCCTTTCCCACCTGGATGCTAAGCACAGGTGTCGGCGGTGGCGGCGATACCGACATCGACTGGAGCGTCGTTGGCAAAAACAATCCGCGTGGCAGAGTAGGAACGTTAGAAGATATCGCTGGCCTGGCTATCTTTCTAAGCTCACGTGCAGGCGCGTACACCGTGGGTGAAGTTATTACCTGTGACGGTGGCTCTACCTACGCTCAATAATACTCTCGAGCAAGGATTGCTTATCGCCATGGCCCTGAGCGATAAGCAAACCGAGCGCGAAATGAGCCCGCTTCTCACCAAGCTGCCCCACGATTAGCATGGCCCGCGGACAGGTTCACGCGCAGCGCACGGTAGTTATCACGCCATCGATCTTGGTCTGGGGGCGGCTAAATAAAGAGGTACTACCGGTCGTTGTCAGAGCCATATTTGTCGGGTGGACATTTATAGATTGCTCGATATAACCAGTCGTTGATATACAGCGCGTCACCTTAGGCCAACATCTCATAAGGCGAAGACGGTAATCTTTGCTATAGTTAAATGACAATTCTTGTTGATAAATGGATTTATGCGACAAATTTACTTGGCCAACCCCAAAGGCGGCTGCGGCAAAACCACTCTATCCCTGCATCTCGCCAGTTATTACGCTCGGCGTGGTGAGACTGTAGCCCTGTGTGACCATGACCCCCAGCGCTCATCTCTCGACTGGCTGAGAAACCGCCCGAAAAAGCTCGTCGACATTCAGGGCATCGAGTTTTACAAGCACAAGATCATGACCAACCGCTTCGATGTCGCGATTCATGATATGCCTGCGGGTTGTGACGCTGAGCAACTCGCCGAACAAGCCGACGGCCACCAAGTTATTATCCCGGTCTTGCCCTCAGCCACGGACATCAAAGCGTGCGTTCGCTATTTGATGGCCCTCAACAGCGCCAACTTGGTGCAGCGCAACCCCAATCGTATCGGCTTAGTGGCCAATCGGGTTAATGTCAGAACCAATTACTTCAAGGTGCTGCTGACCTTCTTGAACACCGTCAACTTACCGATTGTCGGTTATCTACGCGACACCCAAAACTACGTGCGCTCGATCAGCGCCGGTGTCAGCTTGTTTGACTTGCCACCCAGCTCTGTCGCTATCGATATGGAACAGTGGGCATCCATTCTTGACTGGCTGGAACGACCAGAAGTCGTTCTCGACCATCCTTTTCAGCAAGAAATCAACGACTTACTCACCCCAGCGTAAATCACGGCCTCAGGAGGACAGCATCACCGTTTTGTCATTTTCAATTGTGGTGGCGTACGCTGGATTGAGAATGTAGACCACATCCCCATGCTCTCGGCCGCGGGAAGCAAACGCCAGCAAGACAATTTGCTCCAGCCGGTAATATAGCTCACGGTCAGGAATAAATTCGAACTTCGTTTGCACATCGCCGATAGTGGCATATTTCTGCGCTTCTAAAAATATCAGAATCTGCAACTGAGTACCCGTCAGCCTCTTGCGCAACTCCCACCAATTAACAACAGGCACGAGTGGTGCAGATAGCTTGCCTGATGCAGCGCCTCGCCGGCCCACACAGGGCGAATGCCGCGTACCATTTACAGCATCACCTGGTCATTATGCGTTTAATCAAGCCAGCCAAACAACCCCGGAACAGCCAACAGGCGCACGAGTGGGCACCATTCACTACACCCGCCTGCCGATTTTCGATGAGACCAATCCACGGGAGAACAACACACTATTTCGCTGGGCCAATGCCTTCCATGTGCTGACGCAGATCAAGACCATTCAACAGGAACTGTTGTTTGCGCCCGGTGACGCTTACCAACAACGCCTGATAGACGAGTCAGCG
>JBLHRT010000291.1:0-3102 GCA_047626255.1 Candidatus Azotimanducaceae bacterium | reverse complement strand
TGAGAGGTAGCATGTCAGAATCACGACAAATTGATGCGGTGATAGTCGGTGCTGGGTTCGCCGGTATGTTTATGCTCCATCGCCTGCGTAGCGCGGGTTTGGATGTTCAGGTTATTGAGGCGGGTGATGGCGTTGGTGGCACCTGGTACTGGAATCGATATCCAGGCGCCCGCTGTGATGTAGAGAGTATGGAGTACTCATACCAGTTCTCCGAAGATCTGCAACAGCATTGGAACTGGACCGAGCGCTATGCGCCTCAGCCTGAGATTCTAGCCTACGCCAATCATGTCGCCGACCGCTTTGATCTGCGTAAAAACATCCAGTTCGATACGCGGGTCACCGCCGCACATTTCAATGAGACTGAAAATCGTTGGCTCGTCGCTACAGACAAGGATGTAACCCTGTCTGCCCAATTCTGCGTGATGGCGACGGGTTGCCTGTCATCAACTAATTTGCCGAAATTTGACGGTCTGGATACGTTTAAAGGCGAGTGGTATCACACCGGCTTGTGGCCGCACAAAGGCGTTGATTTCACAAATAAGCGGGTAGGTATTGTTGGTACCGGCTCATCCGCGATTCAGTCGATTCCTCAATTAGCCAATCAGGCTGGCCACTTGACGGTATTCCAGCGCACCGCAAACTTCTCGATCCCGGCCCACAATCGGCAGCTTGAGGCCGGCTTTGTGGCTGATGTGAAAGCTGATTATCCAGCGTTTCGTGCGGCGAATAATCTTGAGGGTACGTGTTTCGGGTCACGCACTGAAGTCAATGATCAGTCGGTTTTTGATGCCTCGGAGGCGGAGCTTCAGCAGCATTTTGAAAGCAAATGGCAGATCGGTGGGTTTGGCTTTCTCTCCGCCTTTAATGATCTGTTGGCAACTCGGGAAGGCAATGAGTTTGCCGCGGATTTCGTTCGACAGAAAATTCGTAAAACGGTCAAAGACCCTGTCACAGCCGAGTTGTTGTGTCCTAGTCAGGTCATTGGGTGTAAGCGAATCTGCGTCGATATTGATTACTTCGAGACGTACAACAGAGACAACGTGGCGTTGGTGAATGTTAAGGATCACCCCGTCGAGCGTGTCACTGAACAGGGTTTGATGATTAACGGCGAAGAATATGCGTTTGATTGCCTGGTATTTGCTACCGGCTTTGACGCCATGACAGGCTCGCTGGCGCGCATGGATATTCGTGGCCGCGACGGGCTGGCGCTGAAAGACAAATGGGCTGCGGGGCCGCGTACTTATCTGGGGCTGGGTTCGGCAGGTTTTCCGAATCTGTTCACCATATCTGGGCCGCAGAGTCCGTCGGTACTCACGAACATGATTTGTTCCATTGAACAACATGTTAACTGGGTGACCGACTGCATTTTGTCCATGAATAAGCGTGGCCTGACCACCATCGAGGCTGACCCGCAAGCGGAAGATGCTTGGGTGGATCATGTCAATGAGATCGCCGCCGAGACATTATATCCGAGCTGCAACTCTTGGTACCTAGGAGCTAACGTGCCAGGTAAGCCGCGAGTCTTTATGCCTTATGTAGGCGGATTGCCGGCTTACGCAGAGAAGTGCAACGAGGTGGCGCAGGATAACTATGCGGGCTTTGTGTTGGGTTAAGCTTTGTGTTGGGTTAAGTCGGGTGTCGGGATAATGCTGGCCTGCACATTGAACAGGGCGTGCACTTAATCGGGGGTGGATCTAACAGAGCGCGAATCTAACAGAGAGCGGAGTCTGATCGACTCCACTCTCTGCTTAGTACCTATTGAGTACCTATTGAGTACCTATTCAAACACAACAACAGATAACTACTCTGCCGCGATAGCGCGATCGATAGCTTCTTGAATCAGCATCTTGGCCTTAGCCGCATCGCCCCAGCCTTCAATTTTGACCCATTTATTGCTTTCCAGATCTTTATAGTGCTGAAAGAAATGCTCGATTTGCTGCAAGGTGATTTCCGGCAGATCGCTGTAGTTCTCAACCTTTTCATATCGCTTGGTCAGGTGAGTGCTCGGCACCGCGAGAATTTTTTCGTCGCCACCGGCCTCGTCAGACATCATCAGCACGCCGATAGGGCGACAGTTCATGATCGCACCGGGTGTTACCGCGCGAGTGCTGGCAATGATGATATCTACCGGGTCACCGTCGTCTGACAAGGTGTGTGGCACAAAGCCATAGTTGCCTGGGTAGCGCATGGAAGTGTGCAAAAACCGGTCGACGACCATGGCGCCGGAGGCCTTGTCCATCTCATATTTGATTGGCTCGCCGCCAACGGGAACTTCAATGATCACATTGATGTCTTCGGGAGGGTTATTACCAATGGCGATCGCTTCGAGTCTCATAGCCTGTCCTAATTCTGCGGGAAAATAACGTAACCAACACGATGGGTTGGCTCTCAGGCGCGCATTATTCGGATTGCGAGCGTCGAAATCAAGTGGATCTGACAATCAGCGTCTTGTGGCATCATCGCCAGAGTATAGTTATTGCTCCGCTAGGGCTGGGTGAGTTCGCCTCCGCAGGCCATATTTTGCTATACTTCGCGTCGCTTTAGTACGCGCGTTTCGAGCTGCTGAAGGCCCTTGCACGCCCATATTTATTATTCTTCAGACGATTTGGTGATATGCCGCAGCTATCCGCCCATTGGCCCTTTAGCCCCAAAAGCACCCCATTCTTTTATGGCTGGGTGATTTGGCTGCTCAGTACGCTGGGTGTCTTGTTCAGCATACCCGGGCAGACCATGGGTATGGCCGTGTTCACCGACGCCTTTATCGATGGTCTAGGGTTGACCCGCACCGAGTTATCCATGGCCTATCTGGTGGGTACTGTGGGCTCGTCCCTATTCCTTACCCGGGCAGGGCGCTGGTATGACATTTATGGCGCGCGACTGATGATCACCGTATCGAGTTTGTTGCTGGGTGTTATGGTGGCCTTTATCAGTATCAGTGACCTGCTGGCCGACTGGTTGGGCGGCGGTGTCGTCGTCAGTTTCAGCCTCATCATGGTGGGCTATTTTGGCGTGCGTTTCCTGGGCCAGGGCGTGCTCACCAGCTGTGCGCGCAATGTGCTGTTGTTGTGGTTTATCAAGCGCCGAGGACTGGTGAGCGGCGCC
>JBLHRT010000290.1:0-3204 GCA_047626255.1 Candidatus Azotimanducaceae bacterium | reverse complement strand
TCCTGTACCACCCAGATTTCATGCTCTTTAGCCATGGCGATGACTTTCTCAAAAAAATCCAACTCAACACACTGGGTGGTAGGATTACCCGGGAAGTTGATAATCAGCATCTTCGGCTTGGGCCAGGTGTTGGTAATGGCTTTCTCGAGCTCGCTAAAAAAATCCACATCAGGTGTCATTGGCACATGGCGCACATCGGCATCGGCAAGCACCGCGCCGTAAGGATGCACTGGATAGGAGGGGTTCGGCACCAATACCGTATCGCCCGGCCCGAGAACGGCCATGGCCAGGTGGGCAATACCTTCCTTGGAGCCCAAGGTGACGATAGCCTCGGTCTCTGGATCTATATCGACAGCAAAGCGATCTTTGTACCAGTTACTGATCGCCCGTCGCAGCCGCGGAATACCCTTGGACTGAGAATAACGATGAGTATCGCCACGTTTGACAGTTTCTATGAGCTTATCAACAATATGTTGAGGCGTTGGTTGGTCAGGGTTACCCATACCAAAATCGATAATATCCTCACCTCGCGCGCGCGCTGCTTTCTTGAGGCCATCTGTGATGTTGAAAATATACGGCGGCAATCGCTTAATGCGGGGAAAATCATCCATACTCATGATAGCTACATCGTTCTCGTGTTAGGTTCTGCGCATATTAACTAGCTTTAGGCGCGACTGCCAAATAATCGGCGTACATTCATGAGTGGTACATCAATCTATTTTTGCCGTGGTTCTGGCACATAAAAGCGCACCACCGTACCACCCACAACAAGGAAGACAATAGACGCGGCAAACACCGCCTCATAACCCATCAGCGCCGCCAGCAGGCCACCCAGCAAGGGGCCAATTGTGCCTGCCACTTCCGACGCGGTATTGGCAATGGCAATGCGTACAGGAAGGTTGTCCCGATCACCGAACTCCAGCGTCAGATTTATTGACGAATTCTGAAACCCCTGAACTGCGGCGCCAATCCCAACAAAGACGACGAGAATAAGCCACAGGTCAGTAACAAAAATGAGCATGACGGTAGAGATCACCCACAGACCGATAGACAACAAAAATGTGCCGCGAAACCCCCGACGATCTGCCATGGCACCCCAGAACAGATTCGAGATGGTGCCACTCATCGTAAAGGCAAAGGTGATGATGCCCAAATTCTGGCCACTTAGACCGATGGATTGTCCCGCGTAGAGAATATAGAACGGCATCGCCATACGCCCCATCGTGGCTAACGACCGGGCGAGGAAATAGCGGGTAAAAGCTGGATCATCACGCAGCAACTGTGGCACCTCGCCTAGGCGCTGCAGCAGACCTTGCTTGGTCTTGACCGTGGGAGGCTCGGGTTCACGCACCATCAACAGCAGCAGAAGACCGACGCTGGTGAGCACAAAAGCCAACATAAAGGTCCATGAATAGCCCTGCGCTGTCGGCACGTCACCAATGAGATAATGGCCGCCAACCCAGGCAACGCCCGCCGACGTGATACCCGCCAAGAAGTTACGCAGCCCCGTCAGGCGACCGCGTTTTTTCAAAGGAATGACTTTCGACATCAGGAAGTTAAAGATCACCCCCTGCATACCTTGAAACAAGCCCAACAACGTGAGGCAGACCAGAATCGCCACCAGAGTATGGGTGCCACTGAGCAACAGGCCTGACAAAGCAATCAGCAGGACAACCAAGCGCATCATACCGCCAACGAAGAAACCCACCGGTAGTACGCGCTTGCGATGCTCGATCAGATTGGCGCCGACCAAAGGGGTTACCGCCATACCGAGTGCCTGCAATGACAGCGCCAGCCCGACGATCAACTCCGAGCCTCCCGAGAGCATCATGATGTAAGCCGGCAGGAAGGTCGGGGCATTGATCAGGCGAAAGCCGGTCTGGCCCAGCATGCCGTGCACGAGATGTGCAAAGAAGTTGCGGTTCAGGTCACGCTTGACCTGCAACTCATAGCGGCGCTCAGCGTGCATCGCCGCCCGGGCATTGCTATCCAATGAATACTCCAACATCGCCTGACCTGATCACACCCGCGGCTCACCGAAAACGGCACGCCTTAGGACCAGGTTAAGGACTGGGTTTATAGGTAACCGTACTGACCAATCCAGTCGCCGGTTGTTCACACAGCGCCTGTAGAACGCTTGCGAAAAGCTTCTAGAGCTAGTTTAAGCCCAATTCAATCAGCAACTGATCTGCAGGCATGTAGCCCGGTACAACGTGTCCATCTTCAAACACCACGGTGGGCGTGCCTGTAACACCAAACTGGCCACCCAGTGCATATTGCTCGGCGACGCTGTTGTCGCAAGTCAGTGGCGGCAACTCAGCCCCGCCTTTAGCCAGCGTCAATGCCATCTGCGGGTTCGGTGAACACCAGGCAGAAACCATCTTGTCATAGGCTCCTGACCCCACACCAGCGCGCGGATAAGCCAGATAACGAATTTCAACGCCACGACGATTCAGCTCGGGGACTTCCTTGTGCAGCTTGCGGCAAAATCCGCAGTCGATATCGGTGAACACGGTGAGCACGGCTTTTGGCTCGCCATTGGCGGGCTTAAAAACAACCATCTTTGACTCATCCAAGCCGACCAGAAGTTGTTTACGGTTTTCGTCGCGGGCCGCCTCTGTCGCGTTCACGAAGCGATTTTCAGTAATCTCGAACAGCTCGCCCACCACAAAATGCTGGGCATCGGACGAAACAAACAACATTTGCCCAGACGGCAGTTTGACTTCCCAAAGGCCCACCATCGCACTGAGTTCGATGCCGAGAATAGGCAGGTCTGGACGTACTTGCAGCAAACGTTGGCGTACGACTTCTTTATCCACCATCGTCTCGGCCATCCCATCGGCCGCCGCATCCATAGCCAGCACCGTGGATGCTGAAAACAGTGCTGAAAAGGCAGCCAGCAAACCTAGGGCCGCGATAAATCGTGTCAATTTGTGCATATCAATATTTCCTCGAAATCAGCCCTGATAACGGTGGCGGTATTTGCCGGACGCTGCTTACGTCAGACTTAGCACTAGACCGTTTTCTCGTAAACACCGATTATAGACCGCAACCGCGCCAAGTTGCCGCTGGTACCTACATATTTATTCCGTTAACGGTCATTTAAACCGGTTAACCGCGTGGATGATGAGTCTGGTGCAACTCTTTGAGGCGTTGCTGCGCGACATGAGTATAGATCTGGGTAGTCGATAAATCACTGTGTCC
>JBLHRT010000289.1:0-3358 GCA_047626255.1 Candidatus Azotimanducaceae bacterium | reverse complement strand
AAGTACCAGCCGACTTGACCCAGCGGTTGGGTCGGTTAACATACGCATGCCGCAGTTGGGCTGCCTTTGTTTGAGGCCCGCCATTATGCACAATGACAGTGACTGACCATGCCTGTAGACCAACCTAATTTCATCCAGAATGACCATCAAATCGATTTTGATGGCATGCGATTCCCTTTAATCTTGTCGAATCAGGAATCCTTAAGCACACTGGCGTCTACGCTTGACTGGCTCAAGTCCCAGCAGGTATTGCTCGAATCTGCCTTGCGTGCGTCGGGTGCCTTGCTGTTTCGTGGCTTCCCCATTGATTCGGCAGAGGCTTTTGATACCTTCAGTGCGGCCTTTGGCTATGACGATTTTACCTACCAGCAGTCCCTGTCGAATGCCGTCAGAATAAATCATACCCGGCGGATTTTTACGGCTAATGAGGCGCCACCGGCGGTGGAAATTTTCCTCCACCATGAGATGGCCCAAACACCCGTGTCGCCTTCCAAGTTGTTTTTCTACTGTCATGCCGCCGCTCACGAGGGTGGTGCGACTTCATTATGTCGCTCAGATAAGTTGTATGAGCGGTTGTTAGCTGAACAGCCTGAGTGGGCTGCTCGGTTTGAAGCTCACGGTTTGCGCTACACAACCGTTATGCCTGTTGCAGACAATCTTGGATCTGGCCAAGGACGTAGCTGGCAAAGTACGTTGGATGCCGCTGATCAGTCTGCTGCTGAAACACGCCTGATGCGCCTCGGCTATACCTGGGCCTGGCAAGCTGATGGGGGGCTTCAGGCCACCACCCCCGTGTTACCTGCTGTGGTGAGTCTCGATGATGGTCGTAAAGTTTTCTACAATCAGCTGCTGGCGGCGTATGCGGGCTGGGCGGGCGTAAAAGACAACCCTGACTGCGCTTTGCTGCTGGGTGATGGCTCATCGATTCCTGTGGCGATTTTCGAGCAGTTGCTTGGTTGGGCGCAGGAGCTAACGTTTGATCTATGTTGGCAGGCAGGTGATGTTGTGCTGCTAGACAACTATTGCACTATGCATGGGCGCCGGCCCTATGCCGGTGCGCAACAGAGGCAAGTTCTGGTGGCGCTGGCGGCGTAAGCCGATAAGCTGCGTTAATGACCGACGAAACTGGCCGAGAAAGCCTGAATTCACTGCCGAAAATAGCGTATCCTTAAGCGCTTTTTGATTCACAGCTCGCCTTTACAGCAGGCAAGCATTAACTAGGTTGCTGAGACACTATGCAAGTCACCAAAACACCGGCATTTATTGCGTCACGTAAGTTTGCCCACGCAGATTACTCCCGTGCATTCTTCCAGTTTGGTCATACGTTTGCGTTGTATGTCATCACGATTGGCTTGATGTTCGCATCCTTGTCGCTGCACTACGGAGTGACCCTTGCGCTGTCGCTCGTGGCCGGGGCCGCCTACCTACGTCTATTTATGATCGGTCACGACTGTTCTCATGGTTCTTACCTACCGAAGAAATGGCAGAACAGTCTGCTGGGTAATCTGATCGGCGTGCTAACCAATACACCTCTGCACTATTGGGGAACGCAGCACGCCATGCATCACCGCAGTACGGGGAATCTCGACAAGCGTGGAGATGGTGATGTTATTACCCGTACTGTGGAAGAGTATCAGGCGTCTGGCTGGTTGAGTCGACTGAGTTATCGTGTTTATCGCAATCCCTGGGTGTTGTTCTTCTTCTCCGCGCCTCTGCATTTTGTTGTCTTGCAGCGCGTACCGTTAGGTGAGCAAGCCAAAACCTGGAGCGGCTGGCGCAGTGTCATGGGCACGAACCTAGGGATTTGCATCTATTATGGTAGTTTGATTGCCCTCTTCGGTTTGACCCCGTTTTTGCTGGTTTTTGTGCCTGTGGTGATGCTGTCATCACTGGGTGCGGTCTGGTTGTTTTATGTTCAGCACCAGTTTGAAGACGCCTATTGGGCGCGCAATGGTGAGTGGAACTATCATGACGCGACGCTACAAGGCAGCTCGTTTTACGACCTGCCTCGCTGGCTGCACTGGGTCAGTGGCAATATCGGCTATCATCATATTCACCATTTGAACCCCAAGGTGCCGAACTATCACCTGCCAGACTGTTATGCCCAGCAGCCTGCCTTGCAAGGTGCGCGTAAACTGGGGCTGACGGAAAGTTTGTCTACAGCGTGGTTGGCATTGTGGGATGAAAAGGCTGGCCGATTGGTGTCGTTTGGCAGCCTCAAAAGCTAGTTTCTAACGCTCGACGCTAACGTGGTTAGTGCAGCACTAACGGTTCCCAGTCGCCATTGAACGCCTGGGTATCGCGCCAGATCGTCTGACTATCATCGGGTAGCATCGAACGCTCCTGGGCTATCACAATCTCATCGTTGTGAAAACGTAACGACGTAATCATCTGTGTTGAAAAATCTGCCAGCATGAAGCCCGGCCATCGCTCGCCTTTCAACGTCCCGGCGTTTATGAGGGTCATGGCGTCAAAGTGGATCATGGTGCGAAAGTGCATGTGCCCGTTGATGATGAAGGAATAGTCCCCCCCGGCGATCAGTTCATCGAGCTTGCGACTCTGAATCATGGGTAGTTGCGCCGAGCCGGGCCAAATTTTTTGTAGATCATTACTACCCATACCGTGGCATAGCAAAAGTCTGCCGCGTAGGGTCTCTATTTCGCTGACAGTGGGTAGGGCAGCTAGGTATTTCAGGCTGTCAGCGGCCAATTCCTCACGTCGGTGTGCGTCAACCACATGGCGCGCCCGATCTTGCAGTAACCAGCGATCATGATTGCCTCGGACGGTCGTCACTTGGTGTGCTTGCAGCAAGCGTAGCGAGCGCTCTGGGCAACCACGACCGTCAACGATATCGCCGGTACAAATGATCTGATCGACCTGAGCGTTATTCAGATAGGCCAGGGCCTGGGCTAGGCGGCCGTCCTCGGCGTGAACATCGCCGATAACCCCTAATCGATGAACGACGGGGCGGGGATCGGTATTCGTGTTACTCATTGGCGGATGTAGTCCCAGACGATATTCAGGCGCTCCTGTGTGCTGCGTGACTCGAGAATCGACTGCATCAGGTCGGGGTCAAAGCGCAGGGTCTGAAATAGCGTAAAACTAAAGACTTCTGGGCTCATGGATTGCCACTCGGCGCCGCTGACCAGGGCTGCAAACTCAGGGTTTTCACTGCCGATCATCACCATGAGTTTGGCGTTGATCAACGTCTGTAGTTCGTGATTGCGCTGCTCAATGGGTTCGCTGGGCTGATCGTGTTCAACAATGTCCTCAAGGCTCTCACTGGCGACAATGCGATAAGGGAGCGATTGGATTTCGCGGACGATCTGCAGGCGCTGCTCAATATGAATCTCCGCCA
>JBLHRT010000288.1:0-3372 GCA_047626255.1 Candidatus Azotimanducaceae bacterium | reverse complement strand
ATGTGCCAAAAAGATGTGCCAAAAAAAGTAGCCGTGGCAATCGCTATATAGCGTATTCAGCTAAAGGTGAGATGCACAGCCACTGTCAGCCTGCGAACAGCTGGCAGTGGTAGAGCATTAGTTTCTAAAGGGCAAAACCCGAGCCGTGCGCAACGCCGCAGTACTTTCATCCTCGACTCGGTAACCGAGACCCGTCTGGGTCATTTCATTGAGTCGGCCGCGTAGTTCAGCAAAAGAATCGTGCATCATGTTGGAGATCCGTATGCAAGCATCCATGGGGTTCTTGGCGCGTTGGACTTCCATATCGATTTGGAATTGTATGCCTCGCAGGCGTCTTTGGTGCTGTGCCGGGGCTTGCTCGATCCAGGCTTCAGTAATGTCGCGCTTGAGCGCATCGAGGCGCTTAGGGTCTTGCTTGGCCAAGGTTAACAGCTTGTCAAAGTTGGGTATTTGGTTCTGCGTCATGGTTCTCTCCTGGTGGGTCACGTATCACTCATCGGCGGGAATCGGGTCGCTCTAGTCAAGCCTAGTATTGAGTTTGCACAAATTTCTTGCATAATCCATATTTTATACTACGGCCCGTAAATTTAACCCTAGATCAAGGCTGATGGATGACTCTCCTGCGAAACCATTTGATGGCAGTCGTGGCTCGTAGGCGGCGACTTCGGTGTCATCTTAGTGTGCGATGATAGGCAGACTTGGCGTTGTCTGTAGGGAATGAGGTAAGCTGGCGCTCACGTTTTACGAACCACTAAGTGCTTTTAGAAGAAGCGGGAGTTAACACAATGATCTACAGCCTCGGCCAGCGGCGCCTCGAGATACGCGGGCAAGACTACTTTATTGCCGATAATGCCACCGTGATCGGTTCGGTGATTCTCGAGCAAAATGCCAGTATCTGGTTCAATGCGGTGCTGCGCGGTGATAATGACCTAATCACCATTGGCGAAAATTCCAATATTCAGGATGGCTCGGTGCTGCATACAGACAGTGGCATCCCCCTGACTGTCGGCAAGAATGTCACCGTCGGACACAAGGTAATGCTGCACGGTTGTGATGTCGGTGAAGGCACTTTGGTGGGTATTAATTCGGTCATTCTCAATGGTGCCAAGATTGGCAAGAACTGCTTGATCGGTGCTAATTCCCTGATTGCTGAGGGTAAGGTGATTCCCGATGGCTCTATGGTGATTGGCTCGCCAGGCAAAATCGTTCGCCAACTGACCCCAGAGCAGATGCAGGGCTTGGAGATGAGTGCGATGCACTATGTTGAAAATTTCAAGCGATACAACCTGGAATTGACGCCAGACGAGCGTTACTAGCGCCCGTCTGATCTCGCTGAGGGGGCAAGGGTTGGCAAGGAGGCTGGTAAGGTCTATATTACAGGAATGAGAGCACATGGCCCCCAAACCTTCCCTAATAGCATTGATTTGCTGGGTTTGTCGGCGCCCTTCCGTTTGCAAAGAGCTCTGCTAAGACTGCCGTTGTAGGCGGCCTGTCTAAACTCCTACTCCGTATTGTTAATCTTTTGTCACATGGGCGATAGATGCCAAGGGATGAATCCTTTGGCTGAGCCAGCCCCCAAATTAGACTACTGATAAAGACTAATCATCATGAATGCTGAAAACCAGACTACAGAATCCGCGGCCGCCCAAACCACCGTTAAGAAGATGCCGTTCGAGAAATACAAACCGTTTCAACCCATCAAGATTCCTGACAGAACGTGGCCAGACCAGGTCATCACGCAAGCGCCACGCTGGTGTAGTGTCGATCTGCGCGATGGTAATCAGGCTCTGATTGAGCCGATGACGCCTGATGAAAAGCTGAAGATGTACGAGCTGTTGCTAGAGTTGGGCTTTAAAGAGATCGAGGTCGGGTTTCCGGCAGCATCGCAAACCGATTTTGATTTTGTGCGCATGATCATCGAGCAAGACATGATCCCCGAGGGCGTCACGATTCAGGTGCTTTGCCAGGCTCGTGAAGAGTTGATCAAGCGCACCTGTGAAGCGGTCGCCGGCGCGCGGCATGTGATTTTCCACCTGTATAACTCCACCAGTACCTTGCAGCGTAAAGTCGTGTTTAACATGAGTCGCGAACAGGTTGTGAAGATGGCGACAGACGCCACGCAGATGGTTAAGGCCCAGACCGATGTGCTGCAGGCCGGTGGTACCGATGTTGTGCTTGAATACTCGCCTGAGAGCTACACCGCCACTGAGATGGATTTCGCCGTGGAGATCTGCGCCGCCGTTATGGAAGTATGGCAGCCAACCCTCGGGAAAAAGATTATCTTGAATTTGCCGTCAACGGTCGAGATGGCGACGCCGAATATTTATGCCGATCAACTTGAGTGGTTTATCCGCCACCTGCCTGAGCGTGAAAAGGCCGTGATCAGTCTGCACACTCATAATGATCGGGGTACCGGTGTAGCCGCCTCTGAATTGGGTTTGATGGCTGGTGCAGATCGCATTGAAGGTACCTTGTTTGGTAACGGTGAGCGTACGGGTAACTGCGACCTTATTACCATGGCTATGAATCTGTTTTCCCAAGGTGTTGACCCGCAGTTGTATCTGGGTGACATGTCCAAAATTGTCGCTGTTGCTGAGCAATGCACTAAAATTCCTATTCATGTGCGCCAGCCCTATGCGGGCGAGTTAGTGTTTACGGCTTTCTCTGGGTCCCATCAAGATGCCATTCGCAAAGGTATGGCGGTTGTCGAGGGGAGTGTCGGTGGTGTCTGGGAGGTGCCTTATCTGCCTATTGACCCGGCTGATGTGGGTGGTTCTTATCGCGAAACAGTGCGCGTTAACAGTCAGTCGGGTAAGGGCGGCGTTGCCTTTATCCTCGAAAATTATTACGGTGTGTCATTACCTCGACCGCTACTGTTGGAGTTCAGTCCTGTGATCCAGAAGCTGTCTGAGGGTGGCGGTGAGCTCAAGCCTGCCGCCATCTGGCAGTCGTTTGTGGGTGAATTCGTTGAAGCGGAAGGTCCTTATAAATTGCTGGACTACAACGTGCTGGCGAGCGGTGAGCGCCAGGTTTGCGAGGCGCGCATCATGGTGGGCGACAATGAAATTGCGATCCATGGGGAGGGTAGCGGGCCGATCGATGCCTTTATCGCCGCGTTGGTCGAGACGTTGAACGAGCCTTTGAATGTCGTCGATTATCAGGAATACGCGCTAAAAGAGGGTAGTGAGGCGCAGGCGATCTGCATCATTGCCATTGCCGACGAGCAGGATGCGCGGTTCTACGGTGTGGGTTTAAGTCAGAACACTACGACCGCCGCGTTCGGGTCAATCATTGCGGCGATCAATCGTAAGTGGCGCTGATTAGCGGGGCTTATTGCGAGGGTGTTGAGATAGGATTGAGTGAGGCGCGAGA
>JBLHRT010000287.1:0-3377 GCA_047626255.1 Candidatus Azotimanducaceae bacterium | reverse complement strand
GTCCGCAGCTTCCAACAAGGCCACTGACAGGCCGCGCAGAGAGGCTTCACGCAGAATACCCGCACCGGTTATGCCGCCACCGATAACAACCAAGTCATAGGTATCAGTCTCAAGCGCATTCAGGGTGGTTTCCCTGCCACTTGCTTTCATACAATCCATCATTTACTTAACGTCCAATCTGAGACTCGAGACCGCATTCCATGGCCTAGTGCCGGAACCGTTGATCGAGTGGCTATTGATAAGAATAATTAGGCAGCTTACGACACCAACCTCATTGGTAATGTGGGGTTAGTCGGGAGGTGGCAACCACCAGCCTGGCCTAAATCAGGGCAAAACCACCTCAATCAGACGCGGGCCATGGGTTGTCATCGCCTCAACATACGCCTCATTAAAGGCCTCGATGGTCTCCACACGCGTTGCTTTAACACCCATCCCTTCAGAGAGTTGAACAAAATTCAAATCTGGATTGCCAATATCGAGCATGTCCAGCGTCTTCTTGGTCATTGACTGAGCACCGACCCGGGCCAGTTCAATCTGTAGGATCTGGTACTTGCGGTTGGCCATAATAATGACACAAACATCAAGGTTTTCACGGGCCATGGTCCACAGAGACTGAATGGTATACATCGCACCACCGTCACCATGAATACATACGACTTTGCGCTCGGGGCAGGCCACGGCAGCACCGATAGCGGTCGGCAAACCGAACCCGATGGAGCCACCGGTCAAGGTCAGCCAGTCATGGGGCTCACTCTGGGCAGAACTCGGGTAGCAACCGCCACCGGCGGTGGCGCCTTCATCAATAACGATGGCTTGGATGGGCAAATAATGCGCAAAACTCATAGCCACCGTGCGCGGAGATAGCTCATCGGCGCCTTTCTCGGACTTCTTCAGCAGCGTCTTGATCGGTGCTATATCTTCGGCACCGACGGCGATTGCCAAGCGCAACAACGCATCTTCAGCGTCCTGACTAACATCCGCCAGCGTGTGCAATACACTGTCAGGCCCATAATACTCACTGGGCTTTTGAGGATACGCAAAAAATGCCACCGGCGCTTTCGTACCGACCATAATCAACTGGCTGACGTCCTTGATCTGCTCAACGCCCTGCTCAGCAAAATAAGCCAACCGGTCTATCTGGCAACGTCCGTCACCGCGCGGCATACGCGTAAAAAAGGTATCACAGTAGAGGCGCACGCCGGTCTTTTGGGAAATCTGATTAGCCAGCTCCAAGGCGCGCTCTGACAGCGCGAGATTGCCCAATAACAGCATCGTCACAGCGCCGTTCGTCAACAATTCAGCGGCCTGACCTACGGCGGCCTCAGATACAGGACCGGGCGCAGGTGCTGCCTTATGCGGCAAAGGCTCGACTGACTCGTTCCAGGCACAATCAGCAGGTACGATCAATGTTGAAATTCTACCTTGCCCCGTACTGGCTTCCACCACGGCATCAACCGCATCGCCAGGCAGGTTCTCAGCCGACTCGGTGGTCCTGACCCAGTCGGACACGGGGTGCGCCAGGCCAATAATGTCTGACGTCAGGGGCGCATCATACTTTTTATGATAGGTCGCATGGTCGCCAATCAGGTTCAGTACCGGCGAATTAGCCTTCTTAGCATTGTGCAGGTTGGCAGAGCCGTTGGATAACCCTGGCCCCAAATGTAGCAAGGTGCACGCTGGCTTACCCGCCATACGGCCGTAGCCATCAGCCGCACCGGTACAGACGCCTTCGAACAATCCAAGGATAGAGCGCATGCCGTCGGTCTTGCCGATCGCTGCCACCATATGCATCTCGGAAGTCCCCGGGTTGGTGAAACAGACATCAACACCATTATTGATCAGCGTCTCTACTAAGCTCTCAGCTCCATTCATGGGGTGCACTCTCCTGACAAATAAAGCCCCGAGTATAACGCAACCTGCCCCCGTGTCTGCTAGCAACTCGACGCAAGCGATAAACACGACGCTATTGACTTATTGGCAACTGGCGAAATTCACCATAATTGGGCCTGTCGGCTCACCTTTCCTGATTTTTTCCCAACTGCCTTCACCTCATCGCTTCGGTAGAATTTCCCGGAAAACCAACTAACTCCAAATAAATCAAACAGATAGAGTTTTTTATCCACATTGGCACGATTCATGTTGTACCTTCTATCAAGACAAACAATCTTTTCGATGCACAGCGTCATTTAAACGCAACAGCGCGTCACGACGTCAATGTCATATCGATCAGGGAAATATGAACCATGCAGATAAACAATCGCCACATGCGCTCACCGCGCGTGCATCACTACACAATGACAGCAATAGTCGTGCTCGCGGTTGTCGTCACCACGGGTGTTGTATTGCAAGCTCGTCAATCCCTGAGTCTTAACGTCAGTAAGGGGCAGCACGTGTTTTGTATGTCGATGATTGAAGATTTTTGTCCAGGGCAACCCGTCGCCCGAACAGAGAAAAAACAGCGCACCTTAGCGTTAATGTAAATTAGCGGCTTTGATGTAAATAAGCAGCGTTGATGTCAACAAACACTATTTACCTGAGATGGAGATCCACCATGAGCTTACTCAACCGAATGTCAGACATCGTTAACGCCAACATGAACGCCATGCTGGAAAAAGCCGAAGATCCTGAAAAGATGATTCGCCTGATCACCCAGGAAATGCAGGACACCCTGGTTGAGGTGCGGTCGACCACGGCGCGCCATTTAGCCGACAAGAAAGCTATCAACCAACAGGTCGATTCACTACACGCGAAGTCGGCTGACTGGGAGTCCCGCGCTAACCTGGCCATCAATCGTGGCCGTGATGATCTGGCCAAGGCGGCACTCGCTGAGCGACGCGACTGCGAGACAGCTATTGCACATCTGACAGCCGAGCTCGCGACACTCGATACCAGCCTCAGCACACTGCAGGATGATACCCAGAAACTTGAAGAGAAGTTGCAACAGGCACGCAGCCGACAGAAAGCGGTCATCCTGCGCGGCGAAACCGCCAAGTCACGCATGCAGGTCAAGGTTCAGCTGCACAGCCCGCGTCACGACGATACACTGCTTAAATTTGAAGCCTATGAACGTCGACTTGATGATATGGAAAGCCAGCTCGAAGCTTGGGAGCTTGGCGAGAACTCACAAAGCCAAGACTTGCATAACGAGATCAATGCGCTTGCCGCTGACGCCCAGCTTGAGGCAGAGCTGGCAGCACTGAAGGCAAAACAACCTAGCCTTGAGCCTACTCACTCGACCTAATTCGGCACACCGAGGTAGAACCTTATGCGCAGATACTACTATAACCATCGTTTTGATGACCGTTTTGATGACCGTTTTGAAGACTGTATTGAAGAGAGGGGCCGTCCACAACTGCAGCTGGACCCACGACATAGCA
>JBLHRT010000286.1:0-3401 GCA_047626255.1 Candidatus Azotimanducaceae bacterium | reverse complement strand
CCAGATCAGCGCAGTAATTACGTAGATGCCATCACCAAGAAAGGCTACGACGTTACCGCCTACAGCAATCGCCGCGAGGCCCTAGACGGGTTTGAGAGAGAACTACCCGACCTCGCTATCCTAGATATCATTCTTGGTGACGAGGTTGATGCGGGCTTCGAAATTTGTCGCGATCTACTCGCACGATCCGCTTCCCTGCCGGTGATCTTTTTAACCGAACGCATTGACGAGATCGATAAGATCAGCGGCCTGCGACTAGGTGCTTGGGACTATCTACCAAAACCCATATCTCTGGACTACCTCGCCGAGCGTATCAGCTCACTGCTACGCATCCATGAAGCCCGTGGCCAGTCTAATGCTGGCAGCTCAAGCGCGAAACTCGTGGGTGAGATGTCCATTGACCAGGAAGCCTTGCTGGTGTCCTGGAGGAACCAGCCTATCAATCTTTCGGGGACAGAATTCAGAATGCTTGCCAAACTTGTCCGGGTGCCAGGGCACGCTGTGTCATACGACACACTCATGAATGCCACCATGCAAAGCCTGGTGACGAACAATACCATCAACACCCACATGCGCAATATTCGCAAAAAATTTGAGAGCATTGATGCTGAGTTTAACTGCATCAAAAGCGAGTACGGCTTTGGCTATCGCTGGTCGGCAAAGTAATTCGCCCATGAATCCCCCTTTGTTTCGCGGGCCACGACTCGCTACAAAACTGCTTGTCTTGATGAGCTTGGCGCTGGTGGTCATTCCCTGGTTCAGCTACCTGTACCTTAAAGAAATGGAAAGCTTCCTGGTCGACGGCCAAGCGAACGCGCAGCTGCTGACAGCTGAAGGTATATCGACGCTACTCAACGGCCGCACTGACCTGTTTTACGAACTACCGCTGTCGCCCGAAGGATACGAACAGCTCTACGCCTATCCATTGACCACACCTATTCGAATCGATGGCAAGAGTAGTGACTGGGAAGAAGTGCTCGACTACAACGTCAGCTTCGGTAATACCCAACCAGACGAGCCGGGCGCAATGACACCTAACCAGTTTTATGTAGTGCTGGGTGAACATAACGATCAAGTCTATGCCTTGATACAGGTAAAAGATGACAAGCTGGTTTTTCGCGATCGCCATATTTTGCGCCTAGATCTGTCAGATCATATCCGCATTACGTTTACCGGCCAGACGGGCAAGATTCGCAAACTCGTGGTCACCATGACCGAGCCAGGCATCACCACCGCCTACGCCATGGACAATGAGTGGCGCTACGCCATACAAGGTGTTGCAGAGAATCGCGTTCAAGGCTTTATGACACAGATGCCCGATGGCTATGCGATCGAATTTCGTATCCCTCTGGAATTGATGGGCTCGACCAAACACTTCGGCTTGGCTGTGGTTGACGTCGACAACCAGGAAACGCGTGCTATCCAGTCTATTACCGGCACTCTGCCTTCTGCCGGTCGTGAGGCATTTGGCCTGGTGCTACTCAAGTCACCTGAGGTGCTGCGTATCATTGAGGGCCTGGGCTATTCCGGCGCTAATATTCAGGTTATTGATGCACAGCGGCGGGTCAGGGCCGAGGTTGGATCTTATACTGCCCAGCCCGCACAGACGCAACAGGACGGGGTCCAGCCCTGGTATTCTGCCGGACTTGGCGCGGTGAGCATCATCATGGACAGACTCTTCAGCGTCATCGACAACAGCCTGCGGGATGACACCTGGGCACCTGATGCTAATGTGATACGCGACTCACTCGCCGGCAAACCCAGTTACCAGCGACGCTATACGCAAAGCGAAGGCGAGGTCATCACCGCCGCGCACCCTATCGTCGCCCAAGACAAAATTATTGGCACCGTGGTCTTGAAGCAAAATACCAACCGCATCCTCGAGCTGCGTCGGGATGGCCTCGAGAGAATCATTAATTTCTCGGTGTTAGCCCTATTCATTTTTGCCGCATTGATCCTCGCGTTCTCCCTTCACCTAACGCGCCGCATTCGCAAGCTTGGCGCCGAGGCAACCAATGCCATCGACAAGTATGGGCGCCTGCGAACCAACCAGTTGCAGAGCGAGACCACCGCCGGCGACGAAATTGGCGACCTGGCTCGGAGCATATCCAGCATGTTGTCGCGCCTACATCAGCACAACCAGTTTCTGGAGAATATGCCACGCACCCTGCGCCACGAGATCAACAACCCCCTAAACACATTGAGCACCTCATTGCAGCATCTGGAAAGCGAGACCTCTGACGAGGCTAAGGCGCGATATTTGGATAGCGCCAAGCGCGGTGTTAACCGCATCGGCATGATCGTTCAGAACTTGGCTGATGCGGCGAGCCTCGAGGACGCCCTCGACGCCGAGGAACTTGAAGTTATTGATCTGCACAAAATGGTCGAAAGCTATTTGGGTAATTGTCGCGCAGCGAACCCGGAAAGAAATTTTGAATATCGCGGCACTGAAAAAGAAATTTTCAGCGAGGTCTCTGATTATCGCATAGAGCAGATGTTGGATAAGCTAATCGACAATGCCGTCGATTTCTCCCAACCCGGCAGCACCATCACCATTGGCCTCACTGCTGAAGCAAACGATCTCACGATATTTGTCACAAACCATGGCCCGACCATCCCCCACAACATGATCGACAATGTGTTCGACTCCATGGTGTCGGTTCGCGACACCAACCCGGACAATCGCCTACACTTTGGCATTGGATTGTATGTTGTGAGAATTATCGCCGAACATCATGGCGGCAAGGCCAGCGCGGTCAATCTGCTCAACGGCAACGGCGTCACCATTCGCGTAACCCTGCCACTCTACAAAACCGTTGGCATCGAGCTTCAAGCCAACACGTAGATCCGTACGTTAGAGACAAACTGAAGACAAAAAAAAGTCCTAACATCTTCGGGGGAGGGGATGTTAGGACTCCAGAGCACGGACTTGCCTACTACACGTACCCAGCATCAAACACACCCTTCGCGATTAGGCACTGATAATAGGTACGACTTGACTCGTCATAGGCACACATATATTCGAACTCTTGGCCTTAAGTTTAGTCAGACCCGCGCAATAAACTATGGAGATACGGTGAAAGTTCCTCAATTAATGATCCGCGTGCTTGCCGGTGGACGCAATACCGCCTCATCCAACGGCCAGCCACCCTTCTCTGCAACGGATTTCAGCAGAGCACAGAGAATAGCGTTGATATCTCGATTAACGACCAGATTAACGCCTTGCCCTACCTTCGGCTGGATCGATAGGTGCAGATTCTCGCCTTGGATCTTATAAGTCAACTGAAACGCCAGCATGATCGCCTCACCCAATGGGTACTCCCACGCCGCCTCTTCGAATGCCTGCTCGAAATTGGCACTGCTATCAGCTTGGGCTTGCTTGAATTGCTTGATTGACTGGC
>JBLHRT010000285.1:0-3466 GCA_047626255.1 Candidatus Azotimanducaceae bacterium | reverse complement strand
GCAACCGTTGTGATCAGGCGCCGAGCCACCACAGATGCCATTTGGTTGCCTAGTCCGATGGCTTCGAGTAACTGATCCAAGTTTGTCATGTTGCGTTCGGTCAGCACCCCATGCAAGCGGGCTGGCTGGATAGCCTCGATACTCCTTTGATGGGCCTTCAGGGTCCGTTCCAACAGACGTCGACCGAGGGCCAGAGACTCATTGCGTTGCTGGTTTTTTAAGGCATGTCGAATGCTGCCGCGCGCTTTACCCGTGATAACGAAGCTCAGCCACGCAGGATTTGGGGTAGCGCCCGGAGCGGTAATGATCTCGACGGTCTGGCCGCTTTCTAGCGTAGCGCTCAAGGGTGCCAAGCGTCGGTCGATGCGGCAGGCAACACAGGTATTACCAACATCCGTGTGCACGGCGTAGGCAAAGTCCACCGGGGTCGCACCTTGTGCAAGGTCATAAATCTGGCCCTTGGGGGTGAAGACATACACTTCGTCGGGGAACAGGTCGATCTTGACGTTCTCGATAAACTCCAGCGAATTACCGGCACTCTGCTGGATTTCCAACAGACCCTTCATCCATTCCCGGGCTCGCTTGTGGCTGCCGGAGTTGTTCTCGTCATTGGCCTTGTACAACCAGTGACCGGCAATGCCGTTATTGGCGACCATTTCCATATCAAACGTTCTGATCTGTATCTCGATTGGCAGACCATGCATACCGAACAGTGTCGTATGCAGTGATTGATATCCGTTGGCCTTGGGTATGGCGATGTAGTCTTTGAAACGGCCAGTCACGGGTTTGTAGAGATTGTGCACCGCACCGAGCACCCGATAACACGTATCGACATTATCGACGACGATACGGAAGGCATAGACATCCATGATTTCGGCGAATGAGCGGCGCTTGCTGCGCATCTTGTCGTAGATGCTGTAGAGGTGTTTTTCACGACCGAACACTTCTGCGGGGATGCCATCTCGAGACAGGCAATTGGTGATGGACTCAAGGATATTATTGACGTATTCCTTGCGATTGCCCCGGGCTTTGCGCACGGCTTTCTCGATCATTGATGAGCGTAATGGGTATAGTGCCTTAAAACCCAGTTCCTCAAACTCGATGCGAATATTGTTCATACCCAGACGATTAGCAATCGGCGCGTAGATTTCCAGTGTTTCGCGGGCGATACGTCGCTGCTTTTCACTGCTCAAGTGACCGATAGTGCGCATGTTATGCAGCCGGTCAGCGAGTTTGACCATGATGACGCGAATGTCCTTGGCCATGGCCAGGGTCATCTTCTGAAAATTCTCTGCCTGGGCCTCGGCGCGAGTCTGGAACATACGTTTGAGTTTGCTGACGCCATCGACCAAATTGGCGACCTCATCATCAAACTCTTGGCCGAGGGTATCTTTGGTGATGCCTGTATCTTCAATCACATCGTGCAGTAGCGCCGCCATGAGGCACTGGTGGTCCATGTGCATGTCAGCCAAGATAGCGGCGACTGCTAGGGGATGAGTGATATAAGCTTCGCCGGAACTACGTGCCTGACCTTCGTGGGCGGCTTCGGCGTAGTAGTAGGCTTTCTGGACCTGCTCGATTTGGCTTGGGCCAAGATAGGTGCCCAGATCTAGAGCAAATGCGTCTATAGTCAGCAACACAATGTCTCCATCAGGGTGCTGGCCTCAGCATGTGCCGAGGCATTGCTGGCTGCATGCCTACAAGAGGGTTTTGTATAAGCATTCTTTGAACAAGAAAAGTCGAGTAAAGCAGACCGTAGACCCACAGATGTGGGCTCTGTATGGGCTTTGGGCGGCGTAATTTGCCCTAGCGAGGTTGCGATGGTGGCCGGTTTAGACGCTGGGTTCGGTAGGTGTTTCGAATTCATGGTGTGCCGCGGCTATGCCCAACCTGTTAGTTTCTTCCTGAGTGCCTTCTTTCAAAATACTGGCATCGATAAAACCACCAGCAATTTCACGTAAGGCGAGTACGGTAGGTTTGTCATTTTCGACAGGCACCATAGGGTCTTTGCCGCCTGTAGCCAGTTGGCGAGCCCGTTTGCTGGAAACCATAACCAATTCAAAACGGTTATCTACATGTTCCAGACAATCTTCAACAGTCACTCGTGCCATTTCACTACTCCGATTTTTCTGACAGAGGATTGGAAATTGACCAATCCGCAGGACCGCGTAGTGTACCTAAGCAAGCATGGTCGCACAATCTTTAGTTGTGGACTATGCGTTTTTATGCTCCATTTGATAGGTGGCAGGCGATATTAGGACGTTAAGGCATCAATGATTACCTGATGTCGGGCTTGCTGTGCCTCGACTCGGAGATCTTCCCCTTGGCCCAATACAATGCGGCGCAGGTCTGCCAGAGCCGTATCAAAGTCATCGTTGAGTACTACATAGTCAAACTCACGGTAATGGGATATCTCGCTGATCGCCTCATTCATCCGTTGCTTAATAGTTTCTTGATCGTCCTGGCCACGACCCAGCAGTCGAGCGCTCAAGGTCTGCAGTGACGGAGGCAGGATGAATATATGTACCGATGCCCCGTCACGCTGGCGAATCTGCGCTGCGCCCTGCCAATCAATCTCCAACATTGTGTGGTGTCCTGTGGCGGCAATCTTGTCGATAGCCTGACGGCTGGTGCCGTAAAGGTTCCCAAACACGTGTGCGGACTCGATGAAAGCGTCCTCTGCCTGTAATTCTTTGAATCTAGTTTTGTCGACAAAATGATAGTTCACGCCATCGCCTTCATCAGGGCGGCGCTGTCGGGTTGTATGCGAGACGGCAACCTCGATATTAGGCATCGCGTGAATAAGCGCCTTCACAAGGCTGGTCTTGCCCGCCCCGGATGGTGCCGCGACCACGAATAACTGGCCCTTGCTGAATTGACTACTCGTCACTGGATTCTCCGCCCCTACCGGTTCATAGACCGTTTACATACTGCGCCTGTTGCCCACGTCTGGGCTTAGTATCATGGCTAGTGTAGCCAATATTTGTTCTGGCGTCGGCAAAAATTGCGCCCGGCCCCAGGGAGCTCTTATGCGCTCTTACTAATCACGCGGCAAGCCTGATGGCATGAAATGCTATTCAATATTCTGGATCTGCTCGCGCATCTGCTCAATTACCACCTTGAGTTCAACGGCTTGGATGGACGTATTGGCCGCCACAGCCTTCGATGACAAGGTGTTAGCTTCGCGATTGAGTTCCTGCATCAGAAAATCCAGGCGCCGGCCAACGGGCCCAGACTCTGTCATGGTTGAGCGAATTTCCTCCACATGGCTATCCAGGCGATCGAGTTCCTCGACGATATCTGATTTTTGCGCCAAGTAGACCAATTCTTGATCCAGACGGTTTGGGTCCGCTTCGTGCTGCAATTCTGCTAGGCGCTCAACTAACCGCGTTTTCTGCCGAGCGCTGATGATCGGTGCCTCTAGCCTGACCGCAGCTGTTAGCTGCGCGAGTTCATCAAGCTTATC
>JBLHRT010000284.1:0-3590 GCA_047626255.1 Candidatus Azotimanducaceae bacterium | reverse complement strand
CCACCAGGGTTGAGAGGCCCTGACTCGCGGCTATTGCCGCTAGATTACACGCGATGGATGATTTACCAACGCCGCCTTTGCGGTTAAATACGACACGAATCATGAAGGTTCCCAGAATGATAGTCAGATCGCTATTGTGCACTGCACTAGGCTGCGGGTAAAGTCTGTGGCCGCAGTTTTGGCATTTAGTTCTGCTCATTCAGTAGTACGTGAGTGGCCGTACCTGAGAGATGAAGCATGAGAGGCTGGACATGGAAGAGCAGGGGCGTGAGACTTGTCGTGCGCAAATTAACGCGCGCGCAGTTGCATGCGTATGGACGGGCAGGGTGATTAATGTCAAGAACTGAGCTCAAGGTACTGATTGTCGGCGGCGGCATAGGCGGGCTGACGGCCGCTTTGTGCTTGGCCCAGGATGGCCACAAGGTGCATGTCTTTGAGCAGATGCCTGATTTTCAGGCGATCGGCGCCGGCATACAGCTGTCACCTAACGCCTCGCGGGTGCTCCACGATCTAGGGCTGCAAGAACCTCTTCGCGCTCAGGCGTTTTTGCCTCAAGCGACCCAATTTAGGCAGTGGCGATCGGGAAGTGTGATCGCTGAATCCCCGCTAGGAACCGTCGCGCGTGAGCGTTTTGGAGCGCCTTATTATCATATTCATCGGGGGGATCTGCTCCAACTGCTGGTGGCAGCAGCCCACCAACAAGGCAATATTGAGTTGCACACCGGCGCTTGTGTCACTGGTGTTACTCAAGATGATGCGGGGGTGAGTTTGCAGATAGGCGATATTCAGCACGCCGGCGATATGCTCGTGGGCGCCGATGGCATCCACTCAGTGATTCGCGCGGCGCTGTGGGGTGATGAACACCCGCGATTTACTGGTCATGTTGCCTGGCGCGCCCTGGTACCCACCGAGCGTTTGCCGCCCGCACTGATTCGCCCTATGTCAACGGTCTGGTGGGGGCCGGGTAAACACTTTGTGCACTATTACGTGCGCCGTGGTGAGTTCGTTAACTGCGTTTGTGTGGTGGAAAAGCCAGGTTGGTCGCTGGAATCCTGGACCCAAGCAGGAGATCTAGCAGAGCTAAAGGCAGATTTTGTGGGCTGGCATGGGGATATTCAGTTATTGATTGATCAAGCAGCCCCAGACTCTCTCTATAAATGGGCGTTGTATGACCGCGCCCCCATGACCCGCTGGGGCCAGGGACGTGTCAGCTTATTGGGTGATGCTTGCCACCCCACGCTGCCGTTCATGGCGCAGGGCGCGGCCATGGCCATTGAAGATGCTGCCGTGCTGGCCGGTAGTCTCGCCAAAAGCGGCGATATAACTGATTGCCTGCAGCACTACGAGACATTGCGACGGCCAAGAACGGCGCACGTTCAGAAAGGCTCCCGGCGTAATGCCACCACTTTTCATTTGTCTGGCCCGAGCGCGTGGCTGCGCGATCGAGCTGCAGGCATCGCGGGTCAGCGGGTCATGGATGGGCTGTACAGCTATGATGCGCTGACGGCGGCTGACGAGTAATTTAGGTCGGCATGTTGTTGTGATGATATTGCTACGTTATTTATCGTGTCGTTACTTGACCTGAGGATAGTCAGCGAGGTTTATGGGTTTCCATTGTCAGTAATACTGGCGTTAACTATAGGTCCGTAACGATAGGTCCCCTCAGCTGAACCAAAAGGAGTCGATCATGCCTCTTCACGTCTCAAAATATGAACGTCGCGACAATGCACCTCGTAATGAATTGGGTAAGGCCGCACTTGAAGCCTGCCGCGCCGCGCGCGAGGTGCCCGGGGTCATCAACAGCTTGTATTACTGGGTGAATGCTGACGAGATTGCCATCATGACCAACGCAGAGCCTGGCGCTTGGGGTCCGGGGTCCGGCGGCGAGCCGTTGGTGCGAGGCACGAAGGCCATGTTCGGGCTCGCTGATCTGGCCCGCAGTACCTCTTACGAGGCCTGGGCAGATGCCCGCTCTGGCACGGATGCGTATGATCTCGGCAACTCGTAAAACCCACTTGGGTTCCGTGAGCAACATAGGTGTCTGACGCTAGTTGGTTGTTGTAGGCCAGGGGTCGGAGTGCACTAATTTTATACAGCTGCTTATCCTGTGCACAGGATAAGCAGCTGTATAAAATTAGTGCACTCCGACCCCTTCTACTTAAATCAGGCCGATGTATAGAAGATACAGCACGGCATAGCGACTACCTTTGCCGATGGCAGTGAGGCAAAAGAACAGCGGAAATTTTACGCGCATGACCCCGGCGACAACGGTCAAGGCGTCGCCGACGATGGGTAGCCAGGCGAGGAGCAGGCTCCACACACCGTACTGTTGAAACCATGTCTGACCACGGTGTAAAGACTGCGGCTTGCAGGGAAACCAAGACCTTGACTCGAAGTGGCTGAGATAACGTCCCATACCCCAGTTGCAGGCGGCGCCCAGCGTGTTACCCGCGGTGGCCACCAGCCACACCGACGTTGGATCGTAGTCCAACCCAAGTGAGGCAATAAAGGCGATCTCCGAGGATAAAGGCAGTATCGTCGCTGCGCCAAAGGCGGCGAAAAATAGGGTTAAATAGCCCATGTCTAAATATCAGTCTACCTATCGTTGTTGTTGATTTACCGCGTAGACCAGGGGTCGTAGTGCATCTGCTATTTGCCACGCGTTAACGAACATCGCGGCGCCGCCCAACGACTATACGACGTGATCGATCAGGTATGTCAGGCCACCGGTGATGGCAGCAACCTGAGCCTGTATGCAGTTTTCGGCTGTGGCTTTGGGGCTGTCTGGGTAAACCTCCGTGGTGGTAACAAACTTGGCTTTGGTCATGCTCGCGCATAGGCCTAGCGAGCCCACATCGTAGTTGATGACGCCATGTTGTTGCAAAACTTCACCGATTATTTTGCCATCGATCGCGGGGGCAATATGGGTGACTGCCTCAACAGCGTTGATGATCGCCGTCTGGAAATCGGCAGCGGGCTTGGCGGTGTCACCCACCGTGTAGAACCCATCAGGAATTTCCCATTCTTTCTGGAAAATGGCATCTCGGGCAGCAAGCGCCGGGCGGAACTCTGAATTGTCAGTATCCGTCGTTTCATGCAAGTCGAAATGCGCCAAAAAGACGATGTCTGAATGCTCTAAATACGCCATCGCCGCTGCCGCTTCTTCGGCAGGACTGTCGACGATGAATGATCGATTTGGGTCGACAGCCAGCGGATTCCAGCGGTTGATCGTCTCATAACCCCATGGACTGACGCAGGGCAGTATCACGAAATTGAACTGAGCTGAAAACTGCTTTGCCTGGGTTTGAGCGAAACGAATGGCGCCTTGCACGCCGCTGGTTTCGTACCCGTGCACACCGCCCGTAATCAATATGTTGGGCAAAGCCTGATCCCACTGCTGGCTCTTCAATGCGTAGAGCGGGTAACGTCCCGGCACATAGGTCAGTTCACCGTAGCGCTCCAAAAGGAAGTCATCCGTTAACGTGTTGAGTTTGGCGACAACGTCGTCTGCGAATAGGCGCTGAATCGATTGGTGTGCAAACCACGCGGCTATGTCGCTTGCAGACCACGCCGTGCCTGGCGTACCGATG
>JBLHRT010000283.1:0-3597 GCA_047626255.1 Candidatus Azotimanducaceae bacterium | reverse complement strand
TTAGTGCAGATTCGACAAGCTATGTTTGCAACCTTCGTATCTTTGCCCTTGGCAATTGGCGCGGCCGCCGTTCAGGCGGAGGTTGACATTGCCGTTGTCGACGTGCAGGCCGCGGTCGTCAACTCTAAAGAGGCAAAGCGTCTGCTGCTGCAGATCGATACTGAATTCAAGAGTGAAGAAGACAAGTTGCGAGTCATTCAGTCCGAGATCGCAGCGTTGCTCGAGCGTATGCAAAAAAATGCTGAGGTGATGAATGACTCAGAAAAGCGACGGGTTCAGCAGCAGATTGAGTCGAAGCGTAATGATCTTGCCTACAATGGCCAGAAACTGCAGGCAGCAGTTGAAGAACGTCGTGCCGAACTGTTTGCCGGCATTGATGCGAAGGTCCAGAAAGCCTTGGGAAATCTGATCAAGACAGAAAACTATGATGTCATTGTGCAGCGTCAAGCAGCATTGTTCGTTGGCGATTTGTACGATGCGACCCGCAAGCTCACGGAGCAACTCAATCAAGTGAGCGCTGGCGGCTAAGCGTCACCTAGTTGGTGACAGCAGTTTTGTAGCCAACCGGCTGGCATGGGCGACGGTCGCAGGCGTATTTGATCCTGCGCCGATACTGCGAGCAGGGCTTCACACCTCCGCCACGGTAACACCATCGACCCGACTGGGTCGCAATGGCTGCGAATACTGTCATTTAAGACCATTGTGTGATGGCTGACGATGTTGTAGCGGAGCTCGACACATTGTTGGCGAAGGGGTACAACTCGGCGCAAGAATACGTCTGCTGCCCAATGTTATCCTGTTTCATGATGTTAACCTTGAAGAGTGTTGCATTCTCCATAGCTGCGTAGTGATAGGTGCCGACTGATTTGGTTTTGAAATTAATCGGCAGACCGCAAGTCTGGTGCAGATTGGTCATGGTACCCGAATAGGCGCAAATACCGCCATATCCAGAAGAACAGCTATTGCTGGCAGTACCCGGTGCGTTACTCTTCGGGTATGGGGCTCCGAGCATCTGGACGTGGCGCCAGAGGAAAACGATGCCATTCACAGCCATTATCGGCGCTTTCGCGACTTGTATGGTTGGCTTTTGGGGCCGAATGCCGGAAAGAAATCACTGACACTACAGGCTGTGCCAACCAGAGACAATAAGGCGAAACCGAGCGATCTGGTCAGCAAGCAAGCCGGCCTTTCATTACATGCAGGTCTAGCATGCAGGTCCAGTCAGGGTAAGAAGCGCGACATCTCACTGATGATCCGCTGACAGACCTTCCTCCATCACTGTCATTCTTAAGCCGGACCGCCTACTCATCGTCTTAGGCCCGTTTGGGGTTACTGAGACTCAATGCAACCGCCACCTCGGTGGCATCTCATGCTACACTCGAAGGATCTTTTTTTGCTTGAGCCTGAGAATGATTCTACGTCACATCCTCGCCTTTACCATCCTGACCTGTGCCAGTAGCGGCCTGTGGGCTAGCTCTGCCACCGATCTTGCAACACAAACCATCACTATTGCTCTGGCTCAGGAACCGCCACAACTGAGCAGCATGAAGGCCACCGACCAAGTCAGCATTATGGTTCTGGGTCATGTCATGGAAGGTTTAACGCGTTACGACCGACGCGGAAATATAGTCCCTGGTGTCGCTGAGCGTTGGGAAGTAAGTGATAAGGAAGCGACCTTCTGGTTACGCAAGGATGCGCTCTGGAGTGATGGCAAACCCGTCACCGCCCATGATTTCGTGTTTGCCTGGCAAAACGGGCTGAGCCCAGAGACAGCCTCGGAGTACGCTTTTATTCTTTACCCGTTACTTAACGGCGAGGCCATCAACAAAGGCGAGCTCGACCCCTCGGAGTTAGGCGTTAAGGCCATCGACGATTACACACTAACAATTCAGTTTGAACGCCCGACAGGCTACTTTGAGAAACTCGCGGCGTTCGTCAGTTATTTCCCGGTACGCCGCGACTTCTTCGAGAGCAAGGGCGTACGCTACGGCGCTGACGCCGACGACCTGCTGTATAACGGCCCCTTTAAGATTACCAGCTGGGTTCACAGCGCGTCACTACACATGACTAAAAACCAGCAATACTGGGATAAAGACAGCATCACCCTGAACGCCATCAATGCTGAGTACATCACGGCAGACACACGAGCCCACCTCAACCTTTTTATCGACGACAAAGTCGTACTGGCCGCCCTCGATGGGGAAACCTATAAGGACGCGCTAACTCAGAAATTTCGTATCCGGCGCTTCACAACAGGCAGTGTCTTTTTTATTGAATACAACCACAGGTCAGAGCGCGTCACGCGCAATCTAAATCTGCGGCGGGCGATTCAGCACATTTTTGATCCAGACGAGATGGTCAACAAAGTCCTGGCAACACCCGGCAATCTACCCGGCAAGAGTGTCTTTCCCGTCTGGCTGTCAGGTAAGACAGGCAAGTTTCGTCAAGAATATCCCGCGCCTGAAACAACCCTAGATCTGGCGCTAGCACGCGAGTATCTGGAAAAAGCCAAGGCGGAATTAGGCCTACAGGAAATTCCACCGCTCATATTGCTCGTCGGCGACAGTCCGACGGCGGCCAAACAGGCTGAATATATGCAAGGCATGCTCAAGGCCAAGTTAGGCCTTGACCTTAAAATCGATATTCAGACATTCAAACAGCGTCTGGCAAAAATGACGTCAGGCGACTTCGACATGGTCGCGGCTGGCTGGGGACCTGACTATGATGACGTCATGACGTTTGGTGACCTAGCTGCATCCTGGAACCTCAACAATCGAGGTCGCTACAGTAACCCCGAATATGATGCCCAAGTACGAAAAGCCATGGGCAGCGCAGACCCCACGGTGCGCATGGACGCCATGGGTGAACTGCAACAAATATTGTTCGACGATGCCGTGGTGCTACCACAGTACGAGCAGGGCGTGATTTACCTACTGCATCCTAATGCACGTGGCGTGGTAAGGCGCGTGGTTGGCGCTGACCCGGACTACACCTACGCGCGAGTCATTGAATAGATTATTTAAGCGTCCAGTGAGAGATCAAAGCCCATGTTAGCTTATACCCTGAAACGCCTGCTAGCCGGTGTTATCACCGTCTGGTTTATCGCCACGGCCACGTTTATCGCCATGCATCAGGTGCCTGGCGACCCGCTCATGAATGACAAAGCCGTCAGTGCCGAGATTCGCAAAAATCTGGAGCGCAAGTACGGCCTCGACAAACCCGTCATGGAACAATACTTCGTCTTCTTGGGGAATATGGCCACCGGTGATTTTGGCATCTCATTTACTCAGCAAAATCGCCGCGTCAACGACATCATTCGAGATCACTTTCCTGTTTCAGCCACGCTGGGCATTCTCGCGATTATATTTGCGACAACGGGGGGGATCTTATGGGGCGCATTGACCGCGCTCTATCGCAATCGACTACCGGATATCATTATCATGTTTCTGGTCATCCTAGGCATCTCGGTCCCCGCCTTTGTGTTCGCGGCGCTCGGCCAACTTCTGCTCGTCAACCTTAACGCGCTTCTCGGTTTCTCTCTGATTCCCGTCGCTGGCTGGGGCACTTTTTCTCATATGCTCATGCCATCGATGGTGC
>JBLHRT010000282.1:0-3618 GCA_047626255.1 Candidatus Azotimanducaceae bacterium | reverse complement strand
CCGGTGCGGCCGGCGCGACCTGTACGACCGATGCGATGGATATAGGCCTCGGTGTCATAGGGAATGTCAAAGTTGATCACATGGCTGATGCGTTCAACGTCTAGGCCACGGGCGGCGACGTCAGTGGCGACGAGTATGTCCAGTTTGTTCATCTTCAGGCGACGGATCATCTCTTCCCGTTGCTTTTGCACCATATCGCCATTGATGGCAGCGGCGGAGTAGCCCCGGGCTTCAAGTTTCTGGGCCAGCTCTGTCGTGGCGGTCTTGGTGCGCACAAAGATGAGCATGGCATCAAACGTTTCGACTTCCAGAATCCGCGTCAGAGCATCAAGCTTGTGAGCGTTGCTCACCAGCCAATAGCGCTGGTTAATGGTCTCAGCCGTGGCGGTCAGTGTTTTGATCTCAACGATCTGGGGGTTACGCAGGTACTTTTGTGAGATGCGTTTGATTTCTTTAGGCATGGTGGCGGAAAACAGTGCCATCTGGCGTTCTTTAGGCATGCGTTCAAGAATCCACTCAACATCGTCTAGAAATCCCATGCGCAGCATTTCATCGGCCTCGTCGAGAACCAGTGCCTGCAACTTATCGAGATTCAACGTGCCCTTGCGAATATGATCCATGACTCGTCCAGGCGTGCCAACAATCACGTGAACGCCACGCTTGAGTTGACGAATCTGTCCGGAGTAATCCTGACCGCCGTAGATGGGTAATACATGGAAGCCTGTCATGTGTGAAGCATAGGTCTGCAACGCCTCGGCCACTTGGATAGCGAGCTCGCGAGTGGGTGCCAGCACCATCAGTTGCACATGATTCTCAGCAACATTCACCCGTGCCAGCAATGGCAGGCCGAAAGCAGCTGTTTTGCCCGTACCCGTGGGCGCGTTGCCGAGTACATCGATACCGTCCATCAGCAAAGGAATCGTCTGAGCCTGAATGGGTGACGGCGTCTCGTAACCGACCTCATCCAGCGCTTTTAGCAGTGGCGCAGGCAGGTTTAGATCACGGAAGGTGGTGATCGGAGCGGTAGAGTCGGACATAGCAATTCCAGGCAAGCAGAAGGCAAGACAAAAAGATAGAGTGTTTGGGGCGCGAGTATAGTGTGCTGTTGCAGCAATACAAGTGTTTTATGGGGCTTTAGCTGCATATTCTGGTGTTTGGTCGTGTTGAAAAAAGCCGGTGAGCTCTTCCTCATCAAACAGCATGAGGCCCTGTTCAGTGAAGCGGGTTAGGTCTGCACCGGTCGGGAAGGTGTAATAGTCTCCGCCTTGGGGCTGCGCATAGCTCGCTATTGGCTCTCCATGGGCAAGCCGGGCGACAGTGGCGGCAATCAGTGCGCACCCTGCGGGGTATAGGTTTAGGGCGTGCCATAGGTAGGAGCGTTGGGGGTTAACGCCGAGGGTGGTGGTGTCGATAATACGACCCGTATCAATCCCGGCATCATGAATATAATGGAGTGTAGTGCCTAGCTGGTTCTCACCGTTTAACAGTCCCCAGAACGATGCCATCACACCTCGATAGGTAGGTAGGCGCCCGGAATGCAGATTGATGACGCCATGGGTGGGCACACTGATGGCAGCAGCCTTGAGAATAACGCCATAACGAAGGCTGATAATCAGGGCCGGTTCGCTCGCCCTAAGGCGTGTCAGGCCGGTGACCGTATTGATATCGTTAAACTCGGTGATAGGGCAACTGGCGTAGGCGGATAACGCGTCGAAAGATAACAACGAAAAGGTTTTGCCTGATGAGTACGCTGCATCCACGGGGGCGCTGAGTTGACCGACTTCTGTCGGGTGCTGCGCGCTTGGCTGTTGTTGGTTGAGTTTTTGATGCTCAAAAAGCGCTAAATCTCGTAGCTGTTGAGGATGCGCCTCGGCCTTGCCTAACCGGGATGATAAATAGACGCTCAGATGATGGCCATGCAGCGCCGGTAGTAGGTGATTCAGGGCGAAATTGCTGGCCAGGTCACGATTGCTGAGGATAGTAATGTTCATTCAGGGGTCCGATGGGTTTTATATCCCGATGGGTGCCACGCTCGGCATATTGTTATGCGGCACCTTTCCTCACACCTGCTGGTGAGTAACCAACGCTGGAAAACCGGGCGAAGAAGAGCGGTGACGCAGGCATTCATGACGACTGGGTCGACACAAATCAGCCGCAGGCTCGAGGACAAAGATACCAGTATCCTGCCAGGGTGAGGTCAGGTTCTCTAAATAAACTAGTCAAATGACCAGTTTTGTAAGATGCTCATTTGTACGTAATATTCACGGAAACGGAGTATAACACCGTCCTCAGTGATCTCGATTAACTGCAGCTCAGCGCCAATATACTCGCTCTCGCGCATCATTCGGCCGTTGATATTCACCATTCTAAAGTCGTCAGAATACAAATGGCTGGAAAACGTCAGGGACGGGATCTGCTGTTGAATATCGACGGGCAACGCTGTTATGCGCACCGGGGTAATGGCCCGCAGGCTGTCAAGATCAGTAAATTCAGCGGGTGTCACGTGTTGCGGGGCGCTGACAATAAGGTCGCGAGTCTGTACTTCCCTGTCGACAGTTGAGTCGGTAAACGGGTCTGCAGTGGTGTCGAGAGTCGCGTCGGTAACTGAGCCGGCCGTGGCCGTTGTCGATTCAGTTGACGGTGTTAGCCAATACCACAGGGCGGCCATGTTTATGCTGAGCAACAGTAAGCCAATTGCCGCGACCCACGGCCACCAGTGCCGCGTTGTCGGTGCCACGGGCGCGGCGGCGTGCACGTCGGGCATCACTTGCTGTTGACGTTCCTGTTCAGACTTTTGCAGCGCATCAAGAATATAGGACATTAGCGTTGGCCTCCTACGCTCAATCTGGGTATATCTGCGTCGCTGTTGTTCAGCAGAATCCAGGTGCGTGGGCCGACGATGCCGTCAGCGTTGATACCGGCAGCCAGCTGGAAGGCCTTGACGCGTCGCTCCAAATTCAGGTCAAAGATGTAACCCGCTTCAAGTGTAGATTTGCCTGATTCTACTTGCGTTAGACGATTAACCAACCAGTCGACGCTGGCACCACTGTCACCCAGTGTTAGCGGCTGTTGGTAGGTCGCGGGTGTTTGCCACATGAGCATAAAGGGATGTTCGCCGCTAGCCAGTAGGGCCGTCTGGTCGATCTGGTGTTGCTGGTTGCCGACCTGTATCCGAGCAATCTTGTTACCAGCAGCGGTGTCAGCGCTATGAGTCGCGCCATCGAGGGCGGTGAGGGCGACCCAGTTAGGTCGAATGTTGTCGCCGAGATTAATCGTTGTGGGTCGATCCATAGTGATCAGGTCTTGCAGGTTTCCCGTCGCGCTGAAGCAGGCGAGTCCAAGCTGTTTGATCTGCTCGCAAATATTATCCTGCGTAGCTGACAGTTCAAAATATCCCCACGCGGATAACAAGTCGCTGAGCGCAGGCTCAGGTGTTGAATAACCATTGATGGTACTCATCTGCTCCAATACCGGTGTTGGTGCAGGCAGGGACTTGGCGGCGGGCTTTACGTTCGGGGTGGTAGTGAGTATTGCGTCGGCGTTAAGCAATTGAGGCTCAGGTTCATATTTGGTGATCACTAACAATGTCACAGTGGCGAGCGCGAGCAGGGTCACCCC
>JBLHRT010000281.1:0-3684 GCA_047626255.1 Candidatus Azotimanducaceae bacterium | reverse complement strand
CAACTCATCGCCAGGACTCGAAGGCATTGAGACAGCGACTCAGAAAGATGTGGCAGGCATGGTCTATGAATTTATCGAGAAAAATGCCGGGCCGCACAAGAACAAAACTAAAGGCAAGGGCTAAGGGGCCCCTCCCGTCTTACAACCAACGTGATTAGGCGCACCGCATGCGCTGGATCGCGTTCGTTGATGTGATCAGGTGTTGTCCTTGTGCCACAAGACGAAGATCATCAGTGGCAAGTACACCATGAGTGTGAAGATATAGGGATAGACCGGTTCGATGGAGTACAGCGCGGTACCAACAATAGGTCCAATGGTGAAACCCAGGGGCCCACAGGAGCTCGCCACACCGGCGACGGCGCCCTGCTCTTCAGGCCCAACAGCCAATGAGGCGCCTGCCATAAACCCAGGACCCGCCAACCCCATCCCCAGCCCCAGCAAGGTCATAGCACCCAACAAGTAATTGCGTGAGTCAGCCACTGCCATAATCAAAAATGCCAGAATCAGCAAGGGCATCGCCATGCGCAGCAGGTTGAACGGACGTATATCCATACGCTGCACCAACACCGCTTGAGAAAATAGTGATGCCGCTGCCGAAAACATCATACCCAGGCCAAAGGTGCGTGCTGTCTCTACCGCCGTCAACGACAACACATCCTGAAAACGAAATGCCATGGTTTGCTGGACAATAGCAAAACCCATAAACATCAACACGCCGACAATCATAAACGGCAAAATCCGCGGATCGGTACGCCGCATTTTGGCAGGCACCCGAGTAAATTCTTGTTTTGGTACATCAGGCAAGTAAATCAGCACAACGATGGCGGTTATCAACGTGATACCTGCCGCGAACCAGAGGGGCGTCAAGAGGGAGAATACGGCCAGACCGCCCCCTAGGGCTGGGCCAAGGATGGCGCCGAGATTATTGGCGGCCCCGATCGCACCCATACCCTTAGTGCGGGTCGCGACATCGGTAATATCCGCCATATAGGCGCTCGAAGCCGGCATCGTCGCCGACATCACTGAGGCGTGTCCCATACGCGATACCACCAGCGCGACAAAAGCGATTGTTGGTGGCATCAAGCCCATCAGCGCTGACTTGAACACCGCTGCGAATACCACTGTGCCGAGGGTATAACCGAACAGGCCGATAAGAATCACGCGCTTGCGTCCCCAGCGGTCACTGGCACGTCCCCAGATCGGGGTACACATAAAGACCGTGATCGACGACGCAGAAATAATCGCACCGATCTGCATAACGCTAAGACCGATCTCCCGCCCGAGCGGCGCTAGAATAGCAAACAGCACCGTCTGGCCCATGCCCACAGCGATCAGGGAGAACAGTAAGGTGCGCTTGGCAAATACCAGCGGAAACGCTGGCGTATTGGTATCCATTAATAGTTTCCAGGGTGTAAAGCGTCGACGCGCGTCGACCCGTCATGTCAGTATTAGCCCAAGGTTAAAACGTTATCAATCCCTGGGATGCGATCATTGGCGTGGTGATTCACATAAACAACCGTGGTCCGAGATTGCTCACAGACTCTGGTGATGAGGGCCAGCACCCGTTGCCGATTCATGTCGTCAAGCCCCAGACAGGGTTCATCGAGAATCAACAAGGACGGGTGTTTTACCATGGCTCGTGCAATCAACAACAAGCGTTGATCACCGAAGGACAATGCTTGAAACGGCGAGTCAGCGCGGCCTGCCATTCCCAGCAAGGCTAACCACCGATGCGCTATTTCCAGCTGGCTCGTTGAAGCCGCCTGGTAAAGCCCGATGCTGTCATAGAAGCCTGAGAGTATCACATTCACAATACTGACGCTGACCCGATATTCCCACTGCAGTGCTGATGATACGTAGCCAATGTATTGTTTGATCTGCCAGATACTTTCTCCTTGCCCACGTTGATAGCCAAAAACGAAAATATCATTGCTGTAACACTGAGGGTGATCACCGGTAATGAGATTCAACAGACAGGTTTTACCACTGCCATTGGGGCCGGCCAAGTGCCAGTGCTGACCGGCATCAATACGCCAGTCGAGCTTCTCAAAAACGATCTGCTCACCATAGGCGATACGTCCCTGGGATATGTTCAGCAACGGCTGTGTGGGGTCTAACGGTGGCGCTCGGCTAGCATCATGAGGGTCAGGGTCAGGCACTTGCAGGTCTGTGGTTTGCAGATGCAATAATTGCGACAACTGTGACACCGCAGCTGTATCGCTAACGGGTATCTGGTGGTGTAGCTCGCCGCCGGCCATCAAACCCAGATGAGTGGCAAACGTCGGAATTTCGTCAAATCGATTGAGTATCAACACAACAGATGTGCTTGTGACACAAGTCGCCAGACAGCGCATTAACGTCTCGCTAGCAGCAACGTCTAGACCCTCGAACGGCTCGTCAAGAATCAACAACAACGGATTGCTGACTAACGCTCGCAATAACATGAACTTGCGTGTTTCACCAGTTGATAGCTGCCTAAAGCCCCGATCCAGCAGCCGCTCAAGATCAAACTGAGTTAACAGCTCGGTCCGCAAAGGCGAATCAACACAGACCTCATCAAGCAGCTCGCGCAATGGGGTGCCGTTGAACACCTCGTCGGTGATGTCGCTATCATCCTTATCACGCTCATCACTGATGAGCCGGGCTTGCTGCTCCAGTGAGACGATAGCGACCCGATCGGCCTGCGGTAAACCGGTGATACTGCCACTGAGTCGCTCACCTTCACGGTTTAGCGCAGCACCCAGCGCTGACTTTCCTGACCCGTTAGCTCCGAGCACGACCCAGCATTCGTTTGGGTTAATACACCAGTTGATATCACGCAACGAAAAATGCGGACTGAACTTGACCGCATACTCGTGCAGTAATATAGGGCCTGTCATCAATCGCTGCCGCTAGACGATCCTTTTCATCGCGCTCATATAACCGCGCAATGTCTGGCCAATCTTCTCAACGCTGTGGGCGCGCAGTGCCGCGTTCACTTCAATCAAGCGCTGGTTATCAACATTGGCGTTCTTCAATACGAGACCTTTCCCGATGACATCCACATCCACTTTTGTCATAAAGTCGGTCAGCAGTGGCAGACACGCATGGTTATATAAGTAACAGCCATACTCCGCCGTGTCTGAGATGGTACTGTTCATCTCGTAAAGCTTCTTGCGTGCAATGGTATTGGCAATGAGCGGCGTTTCATGCAGTGACTCGTAATAGGCTGACTCAGCCTTGATACCGGCAGCTGTCATCGTTTCATAAGCCAGCTCTACGCCGGCTTTGACCATCGCCACCATCAAAATGCCGTGATCGAAGTATTCTTGTTCGCCAATCGCGTCACCCGTGTTGACGGCATTCTCAAACGCCGTCTCACCAGTCTCTTTGCGCCATCCCAGCAAATTCACATCATCATTCGCCCAGTCTTCCATCATTCCGGCCGAGAAAGCGCCGCTCATGATGTCATCCATATGTTTGTGGTACAAAGGACGCATGATGTCCTTGAGTTCAGCCGCCAGATCGAAGGCGCGGATCTTCGCCGGATTAGACAGACGATCTAGCATGTTGGTCACGCCGCCATGTTTCAGGGCTTCCGTGACAGTCTCCCAGCCGTACTGCACGAGTTTGGAGGCGTAACCTGGGTCTATACCCTTGTCGACCATCTTGTCGAAACACAACAGCGAACCGGTCTGTAACATG
>JBLHRT010000280.1:0-3747 GCA_047626255.1 Candidatus Azotimanducaceae bacterium | reverse complement strand
GGTCAAATTTATGAGCCAGGGGATGAATACATTTACTGGCCCAATTGATTCAGCGAGCCATTCACGAGCCCATCAAAACGCGACTGAATCGTCCAGTCAAAAATTTAGCTAATGTTTATAAAGAGGATCCTCCATGGACTTTATCCGAACGCCAGATGATCGCTTTACCAACTTGGAAGGCTACCCTTTCCAGCCCCACTACCTGGATATCAATGATGGTGAAGGGGGTCGTTTGCGCATGCACTATCTGGACGAGGGTCCCGCGACGGGGGAGTTGATTCTGTGCTTGCATGGCCAACCCACCTGGTCTTATTTGTACCGCAAAATGATTCCGATACTGACTAGCGCAGGCTACCGAGTCATCGCACCAGACCTTGTTGGGTTCGGCAAGTCTGACAAGCCCACCCAGCGCGGTGACTATACCTATGCGAATCATGTGGCGTGGTTAGCGCAATTCGTCAACACGCTCAACTTGCAGAAAATTACGTTGATGTGCCAAGACTGGGGTGGTCTTATTGGCCTGCGCGTACTCACACAGAACACAGATCGATTCGCCCGCTTGGTTGTGGCTAATACAGGACTACCGGATGCAAAAGGCATTCCTGATGAGATGGCCGCACCGATGCACGCGCTGTTTGACACCATTCCCGCCCTCGCGCCGGCTGAAATGTCGGCGAAACTGCGAGAGAACGAGCATGGCGCTGGCTTTATGTACTGGATCAAATATTGTGATAGCTATCCAGACCTTGTCATTAGCGATGTTGTTAGCCTGAGCGCTAGCGGCACTATGACAGAGGCGGCGAAGAACGCTTACGATGCGCCATTCCCCGCAGAAGACTACAAACAAGGCGCACGTCAGTTTCCATCGCTTGTGCCTATTTTCCCAGACGATGTTGCGATTGATGACAATCGAGCAGCCTGGGAGATCCTAGAGGCATTTGAGAAACCTGTGATAACAGCTTTTTCAGATAAAGATCCTGTCACTGCGGGTGGTTACCAGCGGTTCCAAGAATCGGTAGCCGGCGCTCAGGGTCAAAAGCATACGACCATCGAAGGCGCCGGCCATTTCTTACAGGATGATGCGCCCGAGATGTTAAGCAATACAATCATCCATTTTTGTCAGGACAACCCGCTTTAGGCACATTTTGTAGAGAACACCATTTAGGAACCACTATTGAGGAAGCACTATGGAAGTTAAAAACAGCGTTGTACCCAATCAAGAACAGATCGAAGGTTTTTTTCAACCAGGTCCTGACGGCCCCATCTACATGGTGAACCTGCTTAAATTTAAAGACCAAGCAGTCTATGAAGATGGCCGCACGACAGACTTAACGGGGCGCGAGGCATATGACATCTATGGCGCTGGCGTCGCTGTGCTACTCAAGGAATTTGGCGGCGCCGTGATGTTTGCGGCTGACGTTGAACGGTTGATGCTAGGGGAAGTAGAAGAGCTCTGGGATGAAGTCGCCATTGCCATGTATCCCTCCCGCAAAGCCATGCTCGACATGATGCAAAGCCCGACCATGCAGGAAATCGCGACGCATCGCGCCGCGGGTCTCGCGGGCCAGCTTAATCTCGAAACGGCAGCACCCAAGGGCGCATGGATTAGTCAAGCGTAGCGTAGTCACCCGCGTCGACAAACGAGGAAATGCGCCGTTGGTGAGCTCCATCGGTTGTGCTGACACCGTCACAGCCAAGAAAGATATTAGGCCCTCAACGCTGCAAAAAGTTACGTCTCACCGCTTCGAATGTAGCCTCATCTATGCCGATGCTGTTTAGGTAAGCCAAGGTGCCGCCGTATTTTTCGTTCAGTCCATTGAGGAAGTCGTGCATTGCTGTCTCCGGGACACCGGCATGGTGCTTCATGGTCTCTCTATCGATGCCGTCGGGCAAACCCACGTTCTTTTCGAGGAAGTCTACTTGGCGCTCAACATCGCGGTTGGTGAGAAGATAGTCGGCCTCGATGATCTCTCGGCTTACGCCAAGTACAGATAGCAAGAACGCAGTGCTGACTCCTGTTCGATCTTTACCCGCGGTACAGTGAATATAGATGGGCTGACTTTTCTGCTCGGCGAATAGGTTAAACATCTGTATCCACACGGCGGGGCCAAATTCTAGATAGCCTAGATAGCGCTTACCCGAAATCGCCGTGTCGCCGACGAGCTTACTAAGTCGATCTGAGCCGCCCTCGGGGATAACCGCTAAATTGTGATATTCGGTGCTCATCTCAGCCAAGGGCCCAACACCCTGATCAGCCGCTTCATCGGGTCGCCGCAGGTCAATTTGAGTCTTGATGCCGAGCGCCAGCAATCGTGTTCGGTCTGTGGCTGTCATCCTGTCCTGCCGACCACCACGGTAGTATCGATGCCAACGCACGGCGTTACCGTCTTCAGTAGGATATCCCCCAATGTCACGGAAGTTAAAACAACCTTCAAATGAATGATGACGATCAGCAAAGTCTTTAATCATGGTTTTGGGATCAACTATAGGCGTTTAGGATCAGCGTAATATATACCTGAATTGACCTTACGTCGATGCTGGCAGCCAGGGTGATCGACCGAATATTATGACAACCGTATTTTCTTGTTGTTAGATCTTTGATTCTTTAATCAGTGTGTCGTCAACGTGCAGTTAGTGATCATTGAAACCCTGACCCATCGTGAAAAATATTTGTCATGGATCTACTGGGACTGTTTCTGCCGAGGTCTGCTTTTGCTGAGGTCTGTTTCTGCTAGCCCTCGCCCTGTCTGTGTTTAGCTTTATCGAAGCCAACTGGGTTACGGGAAAAATAGTGATGCTATTTTCTCTCGCAACTGAGGGTATTTCTGAAGCCATGCCGGGGCACTGTTATGGTTGTTGTCGCTGGCACTATTGATCGTCACTCGCATGATGCTGATTGTCTGCAAAACCACCATGAAAAAACAGCCTAACAATCCCTAAGAGCTGTAATACACACTAAACTCCCATCGCCAATTCGCGACTGCTTTTTACGATAGCAGGCCCGCCTGCTGAAGGTACTCTGGATAGAGCGTTAGAGCTTGCATGAGAACATCCATTTCAGCGCACAGTTTAACGTAGTTTGCCATCAGTGTTTATTGATCCATTGTTGCGGCGCCGTGTTCAATATCGCCGGCGAGATCAGCAACACTTAAGCCACTGATAGCTACAGAGATACCCTTAATACGATGAGCCATTTGTTTGATCTCGTTAGCGTCGTTACTCGAAATCACAGCCTTCAACGCTAGTACTCGCGCGGGTACGTCGTCCGTATAAAGTCTGATCGGCTTTTTCCCGTTAGTGCTTAGGACGTATGCGAGTATAAAGCGCGTCTTTGCCCCAGATAGCCATACGTTGACCAACAAGAGTTTGATCAACAGGCGCTTCAGGTTCTTGCATTTTTACTTCGCCTGTCACAGAGGGTGGATTGTTGCTGGAAACCCATTTGCTTAGTTTTTCAAACAGCATATCGGCGTCAATGGGCTTAGCCATATAGTCATCCATACCTGCATCAAAACAGGCTTTGGCATCTGGCAATCCATAAAGCTAGCGACACAAGATTTCTCGGTTCTCTCAGCTAACATCTGTAACGCTTCAACAGCTTTGCCAACCACATCAGCAGCCCCCAAAATCCTCGGACATACCCACGGCCACTTCTTGATTTATCTCATTGTCGTCAACCCGTAACAGCGCCGCTGAATTCCAAATAACAGTTTAATCGCTGAACTTATCTGCTTGACCAGCATGATT
>JBLHRT010000279.1:0-3752 GCA_047626255.1 Candidatus Azotimanducaceae bacterium | reverse complement strand
GTGACGGGCGTAGTGCACGATTTTTGTTCCTCCCAGATGGTGAAGACCCTGACTCGTTGGTACGCGAGGAAGGGAAAGAAAAATTTGAGTTGCGGCTGGAGCAGGCTCAGCCCCTCTCTGAATTTTTCTTCAACAAGCTACAGATAGACATTGATATGACATCTATGGATGGCAAGGCAGAGTTGAGCAATATAGCGATGCCCATGATTCAGGAGATTCCAGCGGGCGTCTTCAAGCAACTCATGATTGAGCAGCTCTCGGTAGTGACGGGGCTTGCTGCGGATAAGCTGATTGCCGCCTCGGCTGCGGCACCGGCCCGCAGCTCAGCCAGAGCGCCACAGGCGAGCGCGCCACCAGCGTCGTCGCCGAGGGTCAGCGCGCCGCCGCCACGACGGGAAAAGTCTGACTTCTTGCGCCAGGTGGAGTCCGCGGTGGCGATGTTATTGCGTCAGCCCGAGCTGGCGCAACAGTTCGATGAGCCAACCTATGCCAGACTTGAGGCGGCACCTGATTGTCAATTGTTGCTAGCGATACTACAGTTTATTTTGGAGGAAGAGGTGAGTTCACCGGTCATGCTACTAGCGAGTTGGCAAGACAAGCCTGAGTTTGACCTGCTGAGAGAATTAATCGAGCAAGAGCAGTTGCTTGATGTGAGCGAGTTGCCCGAGGAATTTAGCGGTGTGATTACCACTCTGCTGCGACAGGTTGAAGTCCAGTCGGAGCAACAACTTCGCGCAGATCTTCTGGGTAAGCCGTTCGAGGAAATGACGCCGTCAGAGCGTGAGATGCTGCGCAAGCTGGTGATGATTGGTCAGCAGCGCTAGGGCGTTCTGTCCCGTTTAGGTGCTGATGTAGCGCCCCATATTGGTGCGTTTTGGGTTTGTTCCACAAATACGCTGTGCTGACAATGCTATCATGAGGCATTTCAGCACAACTTGAAGTGGAATGATTTATAACCGCTAGGTATAGTTGATGGCCCGGATTTTCGAATTTGACATCGCAGGCGGCATATGAAAAGTGGACTCCAGCAGCAACAGTCTCGGCTCAAAGACCTTATTAGTCGTGGTCGCGAGCAGGGTTATCTGACGTATTCTGATGTCAATGATCATCTGCCAGACGATATCTCTGATCCCGAGCAGATCGAAGATATCATCAGTATGATCAATGACATGGGCATTGCGGTGTACGAAAAGGCCCCTGAGAAAGATGATCTGATGTCAGAAGGCGATTCAACCGATGAGCTGGCGGTTGAAGAAGCGGCGGCGGTGCTGGTGGCCGTTGAAAATGAATCAGGTAGAACTACCGATCCGGTACGCATGTATATGCGTGAGATGGGGACGGTAGAGCTGCTGACCCGTGAAGGTGAAATTGTCATCGCCAAGCGGATTGAGGAAGGCATTCGGGATGTGCTACATGCGCTGGCTGGTTTCCCCGGTACCGTCGACAGAATCCTCGACGTCTATGACCAATCTCAAACAGAGGAAGGCAAGCTGGCTGATATGCTGGTGGGTTTTTTGGACCCGACCGAATTTGTTAAACCTGCCGCGCAGGTTGTGCCGGGTGAGGTTAAGAACACTGACGATGAAGAGGAAGAAGATAAAGGTCCTGATCCTGTCAAAGCGGCTGAGCGGTTTGGGGCGTTGCGCAAGCAGCAAAAAAAGACCGAGGGTGTGATCAAGAAAGACGGCAGGGACAACAAGTCCGTCGCAAAGGAATTAGTGTTGCTGGGCGAAAGCTTTGAATACTTCAAGTTAGTTCCGAAGTTCTATGATGAAGTGGTCGAAATGGCCCGCGTCGCTCATCTGCAAATTAGGCGTCAAGAACGCCAGATCATGAACACCAGTGTGCGTCGCGGCAAGATGCCGCGCAAAGTGTTTCTCGAGCAGTTCAGCAATAGTGAAGGTGACCTGAAATGGGTCGACAAGCAGATCAAGGCAGGTCACAAAGGGCTGGTAGACTTTAGAGACGATATTCTCCGCGCGCAGAAACGTATCCGCCAAGTGAGTGAGTCAACCGGTCTTGCGGTGATGGAGATCAAAGACATCAACCGTCGCATGTCCATCGGTGAAGCCAAGGCCCGGCGCGCCAAGAAAGACATGGTGGAGGCCAATCTGCGATTGGTCATATCCATCGCCAAGAAGTACACCAACCGTGGTTTGCAATTTCTTGATCTTATTCAGGAGGGTAATATTGGCCTGATGAAAGCGGTGGATAAATTTGAATACCGTCGCGGCTACAAATTTTCAACCTATGCTACCTGGTGGATTCGCCAGGCCATAACTCGTTCGATCGCTGACCAAGCGCGCACGATTCGCATTCCCGTGCACATGATAGAAACGATCAACAAATTGTCCCGTATCTCTCGCCAGATGTTGCAGGAAACGGGCCGAGAGCCAACGCCAGAAGAGTTGGGCATACGTATGGAAATGCCCGAGGAAAAGGTCCTGCGAGTATTGAAGATCGCCAAAGAACCCATCTCCATGGAGACGCCGATCGGTGATGATGAAGATTCCAGTCTGGGTGATTTTCTAGATTCCGATAGTAATCTGGGTGAGGGTGCCTCTATGGGTTCCCCTGTTGATACAGCCACCGCGGAGGGCTTGAGAGAAGCCACACGTGGTATTTTGTCTGGCCTGACCGCGCGCGAGGCCAAGGTGCTGCGCATGCGTTTTGGTATCGATATGAACACCGATCATACCCTTGAGGAAGTGGGTAAGCAGTTCGACGTGACCCGTGAGCGTATACGCCAGATCGAAGCCAAAGCGCTGCGAAAACTGCGCCATCCGACGCGCTCTGACCATCTGCGTAGTTTTTTGGATGGACAATCCTGATAGCCAGCGCTGTTGCCGGCTAGATGACGTGAGAAAGCCCGCTGATATCGCGGGCTTTTTTATGGGTGAGGCGGCTGCAATCAGCTCACTTCAGCGTTGGATACGCAGTAGGCGTGTTGATCGTGAGTGAAGCGCTAGATTTAAGGCGGCGTTCTGTTAGAATTGCCTTTCGTGATCGGCGTGTGCAGATGTGGTCAGGGCTTGAGTCTTCTGAGCCGTGTCACATAGCACTTTTCGAGAACGGGCCTGTAGCTCAGTTGGTTAGAGCACTGGACTCATAATCCATTGGTCGAAGGTTCGAGTCCTTCCGGGCCCACCAATTAAATCAACATCTTGTGCGATCCTGCGCGTGTCGCCAGCCCTGTCAGCTTGCTCATGTAGGAGCTGTGAAGGAATTTGCTGCAAACCACACCTTTAGATTCGACTCAACACCCCCCCCCACTGGCAGGCGAAAGCAACTCAGAAGATTTGGGCAATAGCCTGGAACCCAAAGAGTTTCGGCCACGTTGTTCTGAACAGACAGTCTGGCTCGACAGCATTGGCAGATAACGCATTCTCGACCATCAGTAGAAACCCAAAGCCGCGTATCTATTGACACAAGCGCGACTCTGGCGAGTAACGGCTACTAGGGCCCGGCACCTGTTGAGCATTTGCATTATGACAATGTCTGCAGGATTGATTTGTGAGCTATCGGCCTTGAAGCATCTGGGCGCTCAGCCATCCTTGGTGGCCGTTACATCTTATTGGCATGCCTGCTTCAGCGCACCCGTTTCAACAGGCAGCACGGCTAGCTGATACTTTTCGAGCAAGAACTCCCACCGCTTGGCGTACCCACATTGATCAATCGACGGCATCCACTGATCTTGCCCCTTGGCTCCCTTGCTCCTGTTTGCCGAGGAAGAGGTTGAGTGGCAATTCCTG
>JBLHRT010000278.1:0-3906 GCA_047626255.1 Candidatus Azotimanducaceae bacterium | reverse complement strand
GTGTTCGCAGCGAGTCTGGTGGCGAAAGGCGGGTAGGTGACTCCCGCGTCGATCGTTCCAGCCAAGAGGCCGGTGATGATATCTGCCTGATTGAGGGCGACGAACTCGATATCGCTGATCGTCATGCCGTTGTAGACCAGTGCCGAAGATAGTAACACGATGCCCATGGATCCAGGTTCGGCGGCAACTCTTCTACCTTGCAAGGATTTAACGTCCGGATATTTCGTCTGGCTGACGATGACATCCGAGCCTTGAGAATAGTCGGTGATGAGTACCAGGTGTATATCGTCCTCAATCATACTGGCGGCTTGCACCACCTCTGCAATACTGCTCGCTAGGCCGTCTACCCGGCCTTGGACAAACGCGCGCTGGGCATCAGGCAGAGAGTACAATTCTTGAATTTTGACGTTGATCCCTGCTGCCCGGAAAAATCCCTGCTCTTGGGCCAGGTAGAGATATTCATAACCCGACCACGGGCTAACCGCCAGCGTCAGGGGGCGATTTTGTTGATCGTCGGTGCATCCTGCCATCAGTGTCAGGAGCAGTAGGGCTGCTGTTATCCATTTGGGCATCGATTTATCCGACCGTAGTGCAACAAGTGTAGCTTGTTGCGCCGAGGCTGCAGGGATATTGGTCAAATATTAGTCAGCCCGAGGGTGGGGCGCTGGTGAAGCGTGTTGGTGCGCGCCAAAGGCTGCTTGCGGTTACCATGGAGATCGATTGACGGCCTCGATGTAACCTTCTAACTTGGGCGAGAGAGCAGGGGTCGGAGTGCATTAATTTTGTACAGCTGCATTCGCTGCGCACAGAGAATGCAGCTGTACAAAATTAATGCACTCCGACCCCTGCTCACCGAATCGTCAACAAAAGGAACACTATGGAAAACACCGACAGCAATGATGCGCTGTTCACTCAGGCGCTACCGGCCGACGACATTGGCTTGCTGGCGGGGCTTGTCAGTACCCGGGCGATTCGGCGCTATAAGGATGAACCTATTCCGGATCACGATTTGCGCGCTATATTATTCGGTGCCACCCGGGGTCCCAGTGGGTCGAACAGGCAGCCATTCCGTTTCATGGTGTTAGCCGACTCAGCACAGGCCCGGCAGGCGAAAGCCTTGATTGGAGAGGCTGCACGGGATGTCTGGCGCGCCAAGTTTGCGCGTGATGGCTATGCGGTGGGCTCCGGTCTTGATGTCACGTCAAAGAAAGCACGTATGGCCAGAACCATGGACCACTACGTTGAGAATTTCGAGCGCGCGCCGGTACTGGTGTTGCCGTGCTTGGTACGCTATCGCGAACCCACGCCTATGGAAGGCGCCTCGGTCTATCCAGCGGTTCAGAACCTGCTGCTATCAGCCCGAGCGCTGGGCTATGGCGGCGTCATCACCGGCTTTCATCACGCCGTGGAGGCGCAACTCAAGACACTGCTTGGCATCCCTGAAGAGGTGTTTATTGCTGCGACGGTCACCCTAGGTAAGCCCCAAGGCAGGCATGGCCCGGTGCGGCGCCGGCCCATGAATGAACTGGTGTTTGGTGATAGCTGGCAGCAAGCGCCAGACTGGGCCGTTGATCCGCCGGGCACGGCCTATACCCGCGCCGGCCCGCCGCCAGCATCTTGATGGTGAACGCGCGAGTGAAACCGTAGTATGATCGGCCGCAAATTCTTAACGGAGTGTCGCCGTGACCTACCAACATATTTCATTGACCATCACTGACAAGATCGCCGTCTTAACGCTCAATGCGCCAGAGGTGCTCAATGCCCTGTCGGGCCCCATGATTGAGGAGCTGTCAGCCGCCATCAGCGAAGCAGCGAGTCCAGACAGTGGCGCGCGTTGCCTGGTGATGACCGGCGAAGGTCGGGCGTTTTGCGCCGGCGCCAACTTGCAAGCCCGCCCTAAGCCTGGCTCGACGCCGCCCGCCGGACACGTACTGGAAACCCACTACAATCCCGTGATGAACAAGATACGCCAGCTACCGTTCCCGTTTGTCTCAGCCATTAATGGCCCCGCCGTAGGCGTAGGCATGAGTCTGGCCATCATGGCCGACATGGTCGTCGCCGCAAAAAGCGCCTATTTCTTGCAAGCCTTTGCCAACATCGGCCTAGTGCCAGATGGCGGCGCAACCTGGTATCTGCCACGCATGATCGGCTGGAGCCGTGCCATGGAGCTGTCTTTGATGGCTGAACGTCTACCCGCCGAGCAAGCCCTTGAATGGGGTCTGATCAACCGCGTTGTAGAGGACGCAGAGTTAATGCCAGAAGCAATGAAGATCGCCACCAAACTCGCTAACGGCCCCATGTCGCTGGGCCTGATCCGCAAAGCGTATTGGGATACCCAAGAAAACAGCTTCAGCCAACAGCTGCAGCTTGAGGCCGAGTTACAAATGAAGGCCGGCGCATCGCTGGATAACCGCGAGGGCATACAGGCGTTTTTAGAAAAGCGTCCTGCGAAGTTTGAGGGTCATTAGGAGTTGGTGAGACCAGGGGTCGGAGTGCCTTAATCATTTACTCCGACCCCTTTCTCGCTTTCAACGCCCGACTCCACAATGATATTCAAGGATCACAGGCATCAGCGCATGGCGCTAGATGGCGCGCATTTGCATAGTATGCCGAGCAACGAGTGAGACCGCTTTCTGGCTCACGAGGCAGTGAGGGAAGTCCGGAGGGAATATCGGGCCGCGCAGGTGGAGCAGCGCGCCATTTAGCGACAGGGGCTGATGCCTGTGATCAGCACACAACTAAACCATGCCCCAAAAGAAACACAAACTCCCATACAAAAGGCATTGATATGAAAAACGTCGACATGAAGGGCAAGGTCGTTCTCGTCACCGGCGCGACCCGAGGGTTGGGGCGCAGTATGGTCCAGGCCTTTGCCGAGGCAGGTGCCGATATCGCCATCGTCAGTCGCAAGCAAGCTGCCTGCGATGAAACCGCCGCAGAAATTGCCGCGCTAGGTGTAAAGACCTTTGCCTATGCCTGCCATATGGGTCGTTGGGATGATATCGAACCCATGGTGGACGCCGTGTATCAGGCGCTGGGCAAAGTTGACGTGCTGGTGAACAATGCCGGTATGTCGCCCTTGTACCCGTCGTTGAGTGACGTCTCTGAGGATATGTTCGATAAAGTCATCGGCGTGAATTTCAAGGGACCGTTTCGCCTGACAGCACTCGTGGGTGAGCGCATGCAGCAAGCGGGCAGCGGTAGCGTGATTAATATTTCCAGCACCGCGTCTTATGATATGCCACCTACCGCGTTACCTTATGCATGCGCGAAGGTGGGGCTCAATGGCCTAACCCAGGGTTTTGCCGACGCTTATGGACCCCAGGTCAGAGTCAACTGTATCGTCGTCGGCGCCTTCGCCACCGATGTTGCCGAGCACTGGCCGGATCCGCCCAACCCAGACAATCCTGGATTTACCCACAGTGGCATGCGGGTAGGGCTGCCGGAAGAGATTGTTGGTGCAGCGATGTATTTCGCCACAGATGCCAGCAGCTACACCAGCGGTGCCTTGTTGCGTGTTGATGGCGCGCCAAAGAGCGCCAAACGCTCCTCGCAATAGCGCTGCCCACAATAATGCTGCTCACTACAGCGCGCCTAGCAGCAGCGCTTCAACGCAACAGCGAATGGGGCCGGCAACGCATCAAAACAACGCTGCAGGCCATATTCTCAGTTGCCTGTAGGCACATCCGAGAAGGCGATGCCCTTATCAACCCGAACGTCCTGGGGTAGTCCCAGCACGCGTTCGGCGATGATGTTCGCCATGATCTCATCAGTTCCTTCGGCGATGCGCACATCAGTAAAATACACTTCATTGAAACCCGCGGCACCAGAGATCTGCTCGATTGGTTTGATGTCGATACCGGGTGATGTCATGTCGAGAAAGAAGCAACTCAGGCCCTGATGCTT
>JBLHRT010000277.1:0-3939 GCA_047626255.1 Candidatus Azotimanducaceae bacterium | reverse complement strand
AATGTTGACGGAGTTATGGTTGACGCGGCGAGTATTCGCTTGCAACAGAATATTCTCGATCGCGCCGACCTGATTGGTATGCCTTAAATTTGCTCTACTTAAATTGCACTATATGTTATCGAGACAGGCTCTCGAGACAGGCAATCAAGGCTTTGGCTTTTTATACGGTGGGCGCAAGGTCGCTGCAAGCTTCGAGACCATTTTCGACTGGCTGTAAACCGCTTTGGCATGGCTGAAGTTTTTGAAGCCGTCAAGACCATGATAAGCCCCCGTGCCACTGGGCCCAACGCCGCCGAATGGCAGATCTTCCTGGGCGATATGCATGATCACGTCGTTGACGGTCACGCCACCTGAGGTCGTGTGGCTGAGTACCTTGTGCTCCTCATCGGCGTCTTGACCGAAATAGTACAGCCCCAATGGACGGTCATGAGCGTTAATATAGTCCAGTGTTTCATTGATGTTTTTATAACGTTTGATGGGTAGCACCGGCCCAAAGATCTCTTCTTGCATGACTAACATATCATCAGTGGGGTCGAGCACCAGCGTCGGTGGAATCTTGTGGTGTTGCTGCTGACTAAAATCTTCATTGGCTGGATTAATGTCTACGACCTCGGCACCCTGGTTACGGGCGTCGTCGAGATAACCGTTGATACGATCATAATGGCGCTGGTTAACGACCGAAGTATAATCGGGATTGTCCTTCAAATCAGGGTACATTTTTGCCACCGAGGCCTTGGCTGCAGAGATGAACTCATCGGCCTGTTCTTCGGGTACAAACACATAATCTGGGGCGAGACAGATTTGCCCAGCGTTCATCGTCTTGCCAGCCATCACGTTGGCCGCTGTGAGTGCTATATCCGCAGTACGGCCGATCACGACGGGTGATTTACCGCCCAATTCCAGCGTCACAGGGACAAGATTCTCTGCGGCCGCGCGCATAACATGCTTAGCGACGGCTGTGGCACCGGTAAACAATAGGTGATCGAAGGGTAGGCTGCTGAAGGCTTCACCCACTTCTGAGCCACCGGTGAAAACGGCGACCTCATTCATATCGAAATATTCTGTGAACGCTTCTAGCATGAGCTCTGATGTCAGTGGTGTGAATTCTGACGGCTTAATCATGGCGCGATTGCCGGCCGCAAAGACGCCCGCTAACGGCGCAAAGGTTAGCTGAACTGGGAAGTTCCAGGGACTGATACAGCCAACTACGCCCAGGGGTTGGTATTCAATGCGGGCCCGTGAGCCAAAGATGCCCAAGGGGAACATGACTTTGCGTGATTCTGGTTTCATCCAGCTCTTGACGTGTTTCCTCGCTTGTTCCAGCGGCCCGACCGCGCTGTCGATATCGGTGAGTTTCGACATCTGCAGCGAACGGTGGCCAAAGTCCTGAGACATTGCCTCACAAAGCCTTGGACCGTACTTTTTTAGCAACGCAATCGACCGGTTGAGTCGATCAATCCGGGTGTTAAGACTGACCTCGCCCTCATTGATGTAGGCGCGTTTTTGCTGTGCCAAGATCTGCAGCATATGGTCGCGGGTTGCTATTCCATCAAAAACGCTGCTGGTTGCATCAGTAGCACTGCTGGTTGCATCAGTCATATGAGTCACCTTTACTGTTATCGTTGAGTATTGTTGTTGGCGCTGGAGTCGCCATCATAGCAGAGTGCCCGATTGTTATGTCAGCTCGCCAGCAGATACCTATGACCTGTGGTTGTTCTGCGAGGGCCGCCTGCTGCGGTGCGTGGGCATTTTGGTCAAGGCAAGGTCTTGTGTATACTGGATGTGTACCCGGCAGGGAAATAATCAACAGGATAATCACGGTGTCGCCATCTGATCCTAAGGCTATACGATCTGCGCAGGACATCCTGCAGAAAGTCATGCAGCCAAGAAATATCGCCCTTGATTGCAGTACGCTAGTGAAAGGACTCGATAACTACTTGGTAGACGTTCATCTCAGTGCGTCCTTTGTCCGTCTGGGCAGAGACCTGATCGCGGCTTGTACACGGCAGGCAGTTGCGGGTGTGAAGTTGAACTCACCTGATCTCGCAGACAGCTTTCGCCGCAGCTATAGCAATATGCTACGAGCGACCTTCCACCGCACGAAAACGGATTTGACACCGGGACAGATCGGCATTTTGCAGTTCGCCATCGTCAAATATCTGCTGACCGAAACCCAACGTCAGCTGGCCGTGATACTGCAGCAGCTGGAAGACACCCTGGCGCAGCAACAGTATGCAGGTTCCCGCAGTCTGATGGCCACCCAGGCGCGTTTTAGCTGGATGCGTCAAAATCATGATGAGTTTCAATATCGGGTTAATCGGGCGATATTCAAACTACTGCAGCGAGAAGATCGCTATCATCTGCGGCAGTTGCGAGACGAGCAGCTGCATGGTGAGTTCAGGCAAGCGCTGAACGTGATGTACAACCCGTTGCTGTCTTCTGCCAATCTCCAGAGTTCACGTTTACTCATTGACCACTACGCGCTCTGGCCGACAACATCATTTAATGAGGCGAGTGCCCGAGTTGAAATGGTGTTGCAACGCCATTTTCCCGAGCTTGACCAGATGCCCCTGCGCCCCGAGCGCTTAGATGTAGTGCAAAGCGAAGTCTACGATGAGCTAGGTGGGTTATTTGCGTGCCAGGGATTGGTAGGTCAGGCAGAGAATCAACAAGACAATCTGACAGAGGTGTTTTCGTGGCTGGAGCAACCGGGCAATATGCGCTTGTTGTTCGATGAGAAATTGCACCAGGCAAGGGCTGATGTGATTCGTGCAGATGCGGGGCCCATGGTTCAGTGGCGGTTCAATGTTGGTCTTGGGAGGTTCTCCAAAGCGTTAGTTGAGGTGCGTAAAGCGTTTGCTACCGATGGCGAGTATCGGTTGATGCTGGCAGGCTATCAGCTGCGAGAATCTTGGAGTGACTATGATCTAGAGCTGGTGGATATTGATCAGGCAGCAAGATACATCGCTGGCATTGATGCTAAAAAAATAGTGGCCAAATTGTCGCGCTTGGAAAAAAGCGGATCAGAATTACTCAAGCGCCTTGACGAGCACGCAAAAATCAATCAACAACAATTTAAAGTGGGTTCTGACGATCTCGTATTACGCTGCTTTACCGACTATTTTCGCTACCGATTGCACCTGCGTTATTATCGCCTGGCGCATCGTGTTTTCAATCGTCTGCATGTGATTGTTGATACCGAACAGGTTTATCTATCCCGGTCAGCTGGTCACTTATATGAGTTGTTAAATAAAGACGAGTTGGCGGAAATTCCTGATGCTGAGCCAGAAATTGTTCATCATACGATTCTCAAGGCTGATGTTCGCGGCTCTACCAATGTGACCCAAGAGTTGATCCGGCAGAAGCTCAACGCGGCCTCTTATTTCAGTCAGCGGTTTTTTGAACCGATCAATCAGCTGTTGGCAGTTTACGGCGCTGGTAAGGTGTTTATTGAAGGCGATGCCGTGATTCTCGCCACCAATGAATTCAACAACGCGCCAGATCAGTGGTATTCCGTTGCTCGCAGTTGCGGCATCGCTAAAGAATTGATTGATATTGTGAGCTCCAAAAATGCCCATGCTAAACAGACCGGGCTGCCGCTACTGGAAATCGGTGTAGGAATAGCTTACGCGGATGAAAAACCGTTATTTTTGTTTGATGATAAACAGCCGATCATGATCTCCTCGGCTATCGGTCTGGCTGATCGCATGTCGTCGTGTTCCTGGAAGCTTATCCCGCATTTCGACAAAGGTGGTTTTAATGCCGAGGTGCTGCAAATTTCAGCCGTGGATCGTCATAGTGGCGAGAAAGGTCAAGATCAGTTGCGTTATAACGTCAATGGTATCCTGCTCACGGAAGATGCGTTTGCTAAGCTTAAGAGCGAGATCAAGCTGCAATCAGTACGGGTTAATCTAGCGGATGGTGTGCATATGATGTATG
>JBLHRT010000276.1:0-3971 GCA_047626255.1 Candidatus Azotimanducaceae bacterium | reverse complement strand
CCATGATCGAGCGAGTTACGCAGCAAATGCACTAAAGGATCGCCAATTTTCTCCATAACGGTCTTGTCAAGCTCGGTCTGCTCGCCCTTCACGACCAAGTCTATCTTCTTATTCAGCTGTCGACTCAGGTCACGCACCATGCGCGGGAAACGATTAAAGGTGAAGCTGATAGGCAACATCCGTACCTGCATGACACTTTCGTGCAGCACTTGAACATTACGCTCTAAATCTTGCAGGCCTTCCTGCAATTTACTGACTTTATCGAAGGTGAAATCAGCACCGATCTGGCCAAGCATAGACTGGGTAATAACGAGCTCACCGACCATATTGATGAGTGTATCGATTTTATCAATATCGACTCGGATAGAGCCCGGCTCTGCTTTCTTTTGAGTCTGGAGCGCTGCTAAACCCGTTGGGACGGCAGCAATAGGCGCAATTTCTCCAACCGCCTCTGCGGCTTCTGCCGCCTCCACCTGCTCCCCAGCAACAGACACCGACTCATCCATAATAGGCTCGATGGTTATTTCACACTCATCGACAACCCATTCGAACACCTCATCGATATCGGCTCGCGAGACGTTATCCGCCATCAAAGTCAACTGCCATGACAGATAGCAACTATCTAGCGTCAATGCGTTAAACGCGGGTAGCCGACTAAAATCGGTGATAATCGTCAACTCACCCATATCACTGAGTTGAGTGAACATTCGGATCGGCTCGTTGCCAGTGCGCAGTATATCTTCGCCTCCGACCAATTTAATCTGCCAACCAATAGCAACAGGCTCTACCTCGCCTGTTTCACTGACGACAGCGTCCGCCGAGATATCAAGAATCGCTTCGAACTTCTGCCGCAACCCGTCTGCGCGCGCACCGTCCACCGGTACCTCAGCCTGCAAACCTTCCAATAATTCACGCAGGCAATCCACGGACTGCAAGAAGAGATCAACCATGTCGGGGCTCATACCACGCGTCTCAGACCTGACTTCATCGAGCAGCGTTTCAAGGACGTGAGTAAACTCCGCCACAGAGGCAAAGCCAAATGTCGCACTACCCCCCTTGATAGAGTGAGCCGCCCGAAAAATGGAGTTGATCATCTCATTATCCACATTGGCCGGATCTAGAGACATCAGGCCAGACTCCATAACGTCTAGCCCCTCAAAACTCTCTTCAAAAAACACTTGGAAAAACTGTGATAGTTCAATCGTCATGTTGCTTCTCGCTCCATTAGCCCAGCGTTCTTAGCCCTGCATCATCCTTGCATTAGCCCAGTACTTTCTTGATTGTGTTTAACAGTTGGTCTGGCTTAAAGGGTTTTACAATCCACCCCGTAGCCCCTGCATTTTTACCTTCTGTTTTCTTGTCAAGGCCCGACTCTGTCGTCAGCATCAAAATAGGTGTGTACTTGTATTCAGATAGCGTGCGCAATTCACGCGTCATGGCGATACCGTCCATATTCGGCATATTGACGTCCGACAGCACCAAGTCACATTTATGTTGTCGTGCTTGGCTCATTCCCTCGACCCCATCGCAGGCTTCCACCACATCAAAGCCGGCGCTTTTCAGCGTAAAAGTAATCATTTGCCGCATTGAAGCGGAATCATCTACAGCCAGTATCTTGGTCATTAAAGCGTCCCTACTAGTAATTTGTCTAACCCAACATGCTCACTAAGCTGCAATGATTCGCATACCTGGATGATAACTGAAGAAGGCTCTTCCCATGACACATCGAGATCTGTCGCCTTCGCTTCCTTGAAAAATGCCAGCAGCATCTGCACACCCGTCGTATCCAACCGGGTGACAGCCGCGGCCTGCAACACCACTGCCTTACCCTGTGACATCGCATCTTCGAGTTGCTGATGTACCGCTTCAGCAGCACTGATATCGAACCTTTCTGGCAGGGCTATTTGGATTTCTTCTGGCATAACCACCTCTGGTGCTGATACCCGGACATTCTCTGCCGGGTCGTTATGATCAAGTTTTTGTACTTCACAACCTGCTATTCACAGGTACCGGATGTATAAGCGTAGCTGGCAAATTAAATATCGCGAGTAACGCGACTCAGCACGTCCCTAAAATTGTGGACGGTCACGACGACTCAACTCATCTATCTCAACTTGTTCCATCTTATCGCGGCGCGCTTCATGTTCTGCATCACGCTTGGCAGACAATGTTTCGATAGACTTACGCTTGACCCTTGATGCCAGCCAATGTGACTCCTCATTACCCAGACGACTCAATGTCCGCGCCACCTCAGCTTCCTGGCTGTCAATGGCGACACTGAGCTGGGAGAGAAAATTACGCGTAGATTGAAACTGCTGGGGGCGATAGCTAACCGTTTCTGCTTCCTGATGGTATTCCGCCCGGAAGGCGCGGAGCTCATCGAGTTTTGACTGATTGAACTCCCAGACTTCCTTCGCCTGGATATACACCTGGGCAGCGTCGGTCTCTTTCACCTCAGCAATCTTCAAGATGCCTTGAAATCTGTTTTCCATACGGCGACTACCTAAATGTTGTCAAACACTTAACAGAGTGACTAGAAGAGTTTTTCTAGTTTCTTTACACACCCATTTAATAGTAGCTTCTCATTCATACCTTGCTTGAGAAATTCACGCATTTGAGGAAATTTTTCTACCGCGTAATCCAATTCCTGGTCTTTACCTGCGGTATAGGCCCCCACCGTGATCAGATCAGCGTTGCGGCTGTAGGTCGCATACACCTGTCGGAAGCGCTGCGCCGCCCGGTAATGCTCGGTTTTGACGATATTTGGCATGGTTCGACTGACCGACGCCTCGATATCCACCGCGGGATACTGACCCGCTTCAGCCAGCCGCCTTGACAGCACCACATGACCGTCAAGGATGGCACGGGCCGAGTCTGCAACGGGGTCTTGCTGGTCGTCACCTTCCGTCAACACCGTATAGAACGCGGTCACAGAGCCGCCAGCCTCACGACCGTTACCTGCTCGCTCAACCAAATCTGGGATCTTTGCAAATACCGAGGGCGGATAACCCTTAGTTGACGGCGGCTCACCCACTGCTAGGGCGATCTGGCGTTGGGCCTGAGCAAAACGGGTCAGTGAATCCATGAGTAGCAGCACATGCTTGTTCTGATCGCGGAAGTACTCGGCCATACGTGTCGTTAGCGTCGCTGCGCGAATCTTCATGGTCGGCGAGTCATCTGCCGGAGAGGCGATCACCACAGACCTGGCCAAACCCTTGGCATCTAGGATATTTTCAATGAACTCTTTGACCTCTCGACCCCGCTCACCCACCAGCCCAACAATGATCACGTCCGCCTCGGTAAACCGAGTCATCATACCTAGCAACACACTCTTGCCGACGCCACTACCGGCGAACAGCCCGAGGCGTTGACCGCGACCCACTGTCATCAACGAGTTGATTGAGACAATACCCACATCCAGAATGTCTTTGATAGGCTGGCGGTGTAAAGGATTTATTATTTCTGGTTGCAGCGACACATGAGCATCGGCGTCAATCTCGCCCTTACCATCCAAAGGGAGACCATTGGCATCGATCACCCGGCCCAAATAGGCATTGCCCACACCAATTAGCTTGTCGGGTAACGGAATCACCTCGGCGCCGGCACGCAGGCGCCCCATGGGCCCGACTGGCATCATAAAGATGCGCTCGCCTTCAAAGCCGACGACCTCAGCCTCGGTGAACTGGCCATCGGTATTGATCCGACAGATACCACCGAGATTAGTCTTGCATCCAGCGGCTTCCAGCATCATGCCAGTCACCCGCACTAGGCGCCCGCGAGCCAATGGTGCGGGATCGTAATCGGCCAGATTTGCCCGAAAACCCTTGAGCTTATCAAGCATCAAACAAGGTCTCGCTGGCGCGTTGCAAATCAGACTCGGAAATCTCGTCGATCACGGCTTCTGCACCAGGTTCCTCCTTAAAGGCCTGACTCAGGCAACGCCGCAAATTACGCGACAAGCTGTTATCAAT
>JBLHRT010000275.1:0-3975 GCA_047626255.1 Candidatus Azotimanducaceae bacterium | reverse complement strand
GTCACGTGGCATCGCACATCACCCGTATCGATCATCTATCACTTGCTGAATGTTTTTAAGGGCATGGTCAATGTGTGGCCAGCCTTGGCAGGGTTTGCCTTTATTGAGCGCAGTCGCGAGCAGCTACTGACCTACGGTTTGCCGTCATTGGTGGTCGTGCTAATCCTGCTGGCGGTGTTGAACTACTGGTTCTTTCAATTCAGTTTTGATGAAGGCAAGATCCAGCTGCGCAGTGGTGTCGTCAGCAGAAAGCGCCTGACTCTGAATTTTGACAGGGTGCAGGAAGCTAATCTGCAGCAAAGTTTGTACTTTCGACCCTTTGATTTGTGGACCGTGGGTTTGGAAAGTGCCGGTAGTCAGGTGCAGGAGATTCAAATCCCCGGCATTGATCGGTCGTTGGCCGAGACAATCAAAGGCTACCATCTATCTCAGAAGTCCCACGCTCTTTCTCAAGATGAAGAGGCTAGAAGTGACGGGACGCAAGACAGCGGGTCTCAAAATGGTTCATTTGCTACCCAAGCAACGCCCCCGCCGAAGGCCTCCATGCTGCGTTACCAGTTGAGTCTGGGACTGCCAGACTTGATTCGTTTTGGCTTGATGCACAACAGCATGATTTACGTATTGGTCGTCGCCATGGGCGCGGCGAGCCAGTCTCCAGATATGCTACAACGACTCGGTGATGCCATCGGCTTAGACGCCCTGCGCGATGCTATATCAACGTCCCTGCAGCATTCGTTGCTGGGCGCGGTCTTGGCAACGATGGGCGTGGTTTTGTTAAGTATGATCTTGCTATACAGTGTTTCTGTTTTTCTTGCGGTCTTGAAATACTGGGGCTATGACTTGACGGTTGAAGACGAACGCCTGCAGTACCGCGCGGGATTGTTAAACAAAGTCCGGCGAAGTTTCAAACACCATAAGCTGCAAAGCGTCGAAGTCTCTCAAGGCCTGATCGGAAGGTTTTTGCAGCGCTATACTATACGTTTGCATCAGACCAACGAGGTGGCCCTTCCGGGAATAAATGATGCGCGGGGCTTTGTGATACCGGTGTTGTCGGTGGCCGAGCTTACCGCGTTGAAAGCTTTTCTGCATATTGACGCCGTTAATTGGCAGCGGGCTAATCCGATGCGTATTGTCTGGCGAACGCTGGGTCTGGGCGTGCCTTTGACTGGGCTTGTTGTAGGTTCTGCGCTAATGGGACAGTCAATATCAGCAGCCTACGCGTTGTTGCCTATGCCGGTGCTGGCCGTGTTGTTCGCCGGCATCTGGTATCGATCGGGTTACGCCTTTAGCGAGCACTGGATGGCGCATCGACAGGGGCTGCTGGGGTGTCGTTATACCTATGTGCCGTGCACGAAGGTGCAGATGATGGACTTAACGCAAGGCCCGCTGTTGAGACTACATGACGCGGCTACGTTGTTGGTTTACAACGGCGCTGACGTGCAGCGGTTCGAGTTTATATCGAGCGCAGTACTGATGCCGGCGAAGGCGAGAATTAGCGCCCTGGTAGCTCAGTCTCGAACGCGCTGGATGTAATAATGATATGACCACAGGAATCACGTACACTGCGTCCTCGGCTATCGAGGCAGTAAAATGAGCAATGATCCAAGCGTGAAAATGAGCGTTGAAGGCACCGTAGCACCAGGATTTGAGTCGGTTAAAGCGCTGTATGAAGACACCATGCAGACGTCGGCCGAGTGCCATGCGCAGCTATGTGTTTACCACAATGATGTGAAGGTTATTGACCTGTGGGCATCAACGCCTGCTGACAGGAATTTCTCACCTGATTCACTGATCAATGTGTTCAGCAGTGGTAAGAGCCTCGAAGCTATTGCGTTGGCGTCCTTGGTGAGTAAAGGGCTGCTCGACTACAACGAGAAAATAGCACATTACTGGCCCCAGTTTGGCGAAAATGGCAAAGAGGATCTAACGGTCGCCGGGCTCATGCGCCATGAAGGTGGTTTAGCGTCTTTTGATATGTCCATTGCGCCTGATGATCTGCTCACGGACAGTATCAAGCAGAACAAGATCGGTCGCCTAATCGAGGGGCACAAACAAAGTTTTCGTGCTGCCAGCGACGGCGCCAGGGAGTATCACGCAGTAACACGTGGCTGGATAGCCAATGAGTTGTTCCGTCGTGTTGACCCAGCCGGTCGCACCATCGGCGAATTTCTGCGTGAAGACATTAGCGAGCCCTTGGATGTTGATGCGATTATTGGCGTTAAAGAAAGTGATCTGGCGCGCAGGGTTCACGTGGTGCCCCTAGGGTTTGGTGCGCATTTCCTGCACAGCATGAGGCCGAAGTTTTTGAAGCGAAAAGTTTTTCATAGTATTGCTCAGCTTATGGGTATTCTATTTCGATTCCTGGGCTCGGCCCGTAAGGGTACCGGGAGAGGCAAGCCGCCGCCATTTGAGGGTATGGATAAGATTGCGTTTTTTAATGAGCAAGCGGTCGCGATGGGTGAAACCCCGTCGGCCAACGCCAACTGTTCTGCTAGGGGGTTAGCAAAAATCGCGGCCATGATGGCGGCTGGTGGCAGGTTCGATGGTGCTGAGTACCTGAGCCAGTTTGCGTGGGATGCCATGCATGGAGAGCCCGTTGAGGCCGATATGGGATTTGGACGCAATAGTTTTACTCAAGGAGGTGTCGCGTTGTTTACTGAATCTAATGCCTCGAGCACCGATGTTCATAGAGCCTTTAACGACGGTAGAGAAGGTTTTTACGGTTGGATGGGGCTCGGTGGGTCTTTGTTTCAGTGGCATCCTGAGCATCGAGTGGGGTTTGGTTTTGTGCCGACATCGCTGCATGTGCTGGACTTGTTCAACGAAAGAGGTAAGGCCTACCAAGCCGAGGTGCTTGCCTGCGTCAAAAAGCTGAAGTGATACGGGGCTAGCCTAAACTAGGTAACGTTTGCCCGCAGCGCGTTGCCTGCTGAAAGGCATAGGCTAACTGCAAAACGCTAAAATCTGCTTGATGTCGACCAACGATCTGCACGCCAACCGGCAAGCCCTCGGGTGTGAACCCGCAGGGTACCGAGATAGCCGGCAGACCGATGGTCGACAGGTAGTAGCAGGATTTCATCCAGTCGATATAGGTGTCCATCGACACACCATTGATGTCTGTTGGGTATTCCAACGTGACATCAAATGGGCTGACCTGGCATACCGGTAGAACTAGGAACTCATGTGTTTGCATAAACGTGCTGACACGTTCGAAAAGCCGACTACGTTGCTGCTCTGCTTCCGCGATATCGGCACCCTGTAGCCCCATGCCTTGTTCGATATTCCAGATCAGTGATGTCTTATACAGCGCCCGGTGTTCTGCCAGACGCGGGCCGTGGGTTGCGGCCATCGACCAGGCACGCAGGGTCTTGAAGGCGTTGTCGGCGCCGCTAAAGTCAGGACATTCATGTTCAACGCGACAGCCCAATAACTGAAATACAGATGTGCTGCCGGCTATCACCGTCGCGACCTCGCTGGCGATGGGTAGCTGACCATTGAAATCATGGCTAAGTGCGATGCGTGTGCCACTAAAGTCTCGTTGCAGTGGCGATAGAAAATCAGTGCCCGGTTCATTGAGCGCTATGGGAACCCGTGCGTCGGGCCCGGCAATCGCGGCCATGAACAGCGCGCAGTCTTCGACGTTACGCGCCATGGGGCCCGCCACCGGCACATTGAACCAGCTCATGTCGGTCGGGTAGGAAGGCACTCTGCCGGGTGATGGGCGAAAGCCAACAACGTTACAGAAGCTTGCAGGATTGCGCAGCGAGCCTCCCATATCGCTGCCGTCGGCAAGTGTTACCAGTCGAGCAGCGAGCGCCGCTGCCGACCCACCAGAGCTACCGCCGGGTGTTTTTGACAGATCATAAGGATTGTAAGTCGCGCCGAAGACGTCGTTAAACGTCTGAGAGCCAGCGCCAAATTCTGGTGTATTGGTTTTCCCCAGCGTCACAGCACCGGCGTCAATCATACGTTGGA
>JBLHRT010000274.1:0-4015 GCA_047626255.1 Candidatus Azotimanducaceae bacterium | reverse complement strand
AGAGAATGCGAATGATATCGAGACGTGTGTCGGCGTTTAGATGCTGGTCTGTGGCGACCAACTCAAAGGCTAAGGCTTGCAGTCCATCGCCAGCAAGAATAGCGGTAGCCTCATCAAACTGAATATGAACCGTGGGCTGGCCACGACGTAGGTCATCGTCGTCCATGCTAGGCAAATCGTCGTGGATCAACGAATAGCAATGAACCAACTCGATAGCGCAGGCGCTCTTGTCGCTGCTCTGCACCGCTGAACCCAGTGCCTGACCAGCCAGGTAGACAAGCCCGGGACGAATTCGCTTACCGCCATTGAACACAGCGTAACGCATCGCTGCCACGAGTTGCGCTGGCGCTTGCGGCAGGGTCAGACAAATATCCAGCTGGTCGGTGATGCGTTGTTGAAAGCCGCGTAACTCTTCAGTCATCGCCAAGCCCGGCCAAGTCGCGGCTCTCCAGCTGACCGTTTTCCTCTATCAGCATCTTCACTTTCTGTTCGGCCTGGCTCAACGCCTGCTGGCATTCACGGGTAAGGCGAATGCCCTCCTCGAAAGTTTTTAGTGAGTCTTCGAGGGTCAAATCCCCTGCTTCCATTTTTTCGACCAGATTTTCAAGCTTCACCAGGGATTGCTCGAACGGGTAACTCTTCTTGGTTGTCATAAGATATGGCCGGTTATGTTCCAGCCAGTCACGATACGCAGGCAGCGGTTCTTCGTCAATCAGGCCGTCTGGTGGCATAACGCCGTGCAGGCTGGTAAATAGAGGCTAGACTCAATAGACGCGACAGTTGAGCGCCTTAGAGGAAGAAAGTATGGATCTGGCCACTTTGTTGGGATTAGTGGGTGCTTTTGGCATCGTCTTTTACGCAATGATATTGGGCGGCGATATCACGCTGTTTGTCAACGTGCCCTCTCTGCTCATCGTCATCGGCGGCACCATCTTCGTGGTGTTGTCGAAATTCAGTCTGGTGAAGTTTTTAGGGGCGGGTAAGGCGCTCGTCAAAGCCTTTAAATTCAAGCTCGACAGCCCCGATGAGCTCATCGCTGAGGTGGTTGCTCTGGCCGATCTCGCTCGCAAGGGTGGTTTGTTGTCATTGGAGGGTAAGGAGGTTAGCAATGATTTTCTGGCCGGTGGTATTCAGCTGCTGGTAGATGGCCACGACCCGGATGTTGTCCGTACCTTGCTGCTCAAGGATCTTAAGCAGGGCGAGGTCCGGCACGAGTGGGGCAGAAAAGTGTTTGACTCAACGGCTGATATTGCGCCCGCCATGGGTATGATCGGTACATTGATTGGTCTGGTGGCGATGCTGGCGAATATGAGTGACCCGAAAACCATTGGGCCATCCATGGCGGTGGCCTTGTTAACGACCCTCTATGGCGCCATGGTGGCGACCATGTTCGCCATCCCCATGGCAGATAAAATGGGCATGCGCAGTGAAGAGGAAAGCACCATTAAAAGCCTCATAATCGATGCCTTGTTGGCAATCCAGAGCGGCCAGAATCCACGCGTGATTGAGAGCATGTTAAAAACCTACTTGCCTGAATCTAAACGTGATGCAGTGGTCGAAAGTGCAGACGCGGCGTGAGACTAAGCCTATGGGTGATAAGTCATGGATGATGTAGAAGAGTGTCCGCCGTGTAAGCAAAAAATCGCTTCATGGGTCATGACCTTTGCTGACCTGATGTCGCTATTGATGTGCTTCTTTGTTCTGTTGCTATCGTTCTCAGAAATGGATGCGCTGAAATTTAAGCGTCTGGCTGGCTCCATGAACGAGGCCTTCGGGGTGCAAAATACCCTTAACGTCACTGATGTACCCAAGGGAACGAGTATCATCGCGAAGGAATTCTCTCCGGGTCGTCCTGAGCCGACTCCCATCAATGAAATCTGGCAGAAAACCGCCAACCTGACGGAAAATAGCCTTGAGGTAGCCTGCCTCGATACGGGCAACAGCAACGCCGGTGAGAGTGGTGACGCCATAAAGCTTGTGATCATTAACAAGCTCAAAGAACTCATTGGTGAGACTGAGGACGATGGTCTGGCGATTGCTGCTGCCCTGAGCGAGCAGATCGATGCAGGTATGCTGGAGGTGGAGACCGATGGGCGAAAAATCACTATTCGCGTCAAAGAGAACGGTTCGTTTCGATCGGGCTCGGCTACCCTGAATAGGGGATTTGAGCCGACCTTAGTGGTTTTGCGAGATATCATCATGAATACACCCGGGACTGTCTCTGTCGAAGGTCACACAGACAGTATCCCCATCAATACCCGTGAGTTTAGGTCTAACTGGGCTTTGTCATCGGCTCGTGCTGTGTCTGTTGCCCATGGCCTTTTTGAGGGCGACCAGCTTATTCCAGAGCGCTTTTCCGTGAAAGGTTATGCGGAAAGTCGTCCCCTGTTCGCAAATGACTCGTCGGCAAACCGGGCGAAAAACAGGCGGGTTGAGATCGTTATCACCCAGGGGCTGGATGATGAGTCGAACGCTCAGTTGCAAGAGATTCGTAAAATTGATCCGAGTTTGTACAATAACATCAAGTCTGAGTTCAATTCTCGCTTCAAGCTCTCCGAAGATGAGATATTCTAGCGGGCGAGCCTTCGTTTTGTGAACAAAGGGTGTCGAGAGTAGCGAGCGTTGAAAATAAGGGACGTTGAAAAATGTCGAGGACCAATGACGATGAACGAGAAGGTACTTGATACAGTGAGTGATAAAGACCGACGGCGATATTTTCGTATCGAAGACCTGATGGCGATTAAGTATGAAAAGTTGACGGCAGTTGAAGCGCGAGGGCGCATGCAACAGATGCAGTCAGCAGACTATGTGGCGCCTAACCAGTTACAAGTGATTGAGCGCCAGTTGCAGTTGCTGATCGACAAGTTGCGGGTGCAGAGTCCTGACGTGGCAGGTGCCATTGATTTGCTCAACCAGAAATTCACCCTGCTCAAGGATCGCAATGTTAGCCAGTCGGTTGTGGCCGGTAACGTGCACTTGCGACGGCAAGTCAATATCTCTGCCTGTGGTGTGTCTTTCGAAGATGCAGAGCACCAGGATATTGGTCAGCACTTGCAGTTGGATATCACCCTCCTACCCTCTGATTTGAAGGTCACGACCTTGGGTGTCGTCGTCGGCTGCCATCGTGCGTCGAGCGTTCAGTGGACCGTACGGGTGGAGTTCTATGGCATGGGTCCCGAGGACGAGGAACTGACAGTGCAACATATCGTCAAGCGCCAGGGCCGACTGCTGGCGGCGGCGCGCCGGGAAAATCACGAGGATCTATCGTGACCCGCCGGGCGTTTATCATTTCGCTAGGCTGTTCGCGGAAAAATTGTGTTAGGCTCGTGTAGCAGATTTTTGGTGGCTTGCCACTTGATTTAGGCTCTATGTTAAGAGCCCTTCACGAATGAATGAACCAGGAGAAACATAGATGCGGGCAATTTTGATATGTGTGTTGGGGATGATGTCGAGCCAGTGGGCGCAGGCTGATGCAAAGTCTGATATTTCCTATCGCCAAGGCATGATGTCGGTCGTGGGCGGGCATATGAAATCTATGGGCACCATTCTCAAAGGCAGGGTGCACGCCAGCGATCTGGCTTATCACGCTAACGCCATGCAAGCCGTTTCAATCTTGATGCCGAGTGTTTTTCCTGAAGGCAGCGGAAAGGGTAAGACCAAGGCGAAGTCAGATATCTGGGACGAGCCGGAAGCATTCAAGCAATCGATGGACGATTATGTTGCTGCCGCAGAGGGAATGGCGACAGCCGTTGCGACTAACGATATGGCGCTGGTTGGGCCAGCCATTAAGCAGTTGGGCGGCACATGTAAGGGCTGTCATGACGATTATAAGCAAAAAGACTAAGCGCGTGCCGCGAGCGTCTCCGGCGTTCGCTCAGACATATTGCACGAGATAATATACGCCGGCGGCGGTGATACTGATCAGCAGCAGGCCGCGAATCCAGGGGTTCGCCGCGTCAGGCACTTGTGCTAGCTGGGGCGACTGCATCCGGCGCCAACCCTTAATCATGGGCAG
>JBLHRT010000273.1:0-4015 GCA_047626255.1 Candidatus Azotimanducaceae bacterium | reverse complement strand
TGCGAGGGAAGTTTTTACCCAGGGCTTGCGCGTCAGTCCTGCGGCGTTAGCGTTGCGTGCCAGCAAGGCGGCGGCGATGACATTGCGCGGATTGCTGGTATTGGTGCAGCTGGTAATCGCGGCAATAATGACCGCGCCGTCAGGCATTTGGCCCTCAACATTTTCTACCACGCCGCTGATGCCCTTGGCAGCAAGATCCTTGGTGGCTACTCGTCGATGAGGATTGGAAGGCCCGGCAATGTTGCGGCCGACGGCAGACAAGTCGAAGGTGAGTACGCGGTCGTACTCCGCCGTCACCAGGTCATCAGCCCACAGGCCCGTGTGTTTGGCGTAGTTTTCGACCAGCTTGACCTGCTCGGCTTCACGTCCGGTGAGGGTCAGATACTCGATGGTCTGTTTATCGATATAAAACATGGCTGCCGTGGCGCCAAATTCTGGCGTCATGTTGGAGATAGTGGCGCGATCGCCTAGTGTTAGCGCGTTTGCACCCGCGCCAAAAAATTCTAGATAAGAGGACACGACTTTCTGATCACGCAAAAATTCAGTCATGGCCAGTACAATATCCGTAGCGGTGATGCCCGGTTGCCTGAGTCCTGTGAGTTCAACGCCGATGATGTCTGGTAGGCGCATGTAAGATGCCCGGCCGAGCATAACGCTCTCTGCTTCCAGGCCGCCGACGCCCACGGCGATCACACCCAGCGCATCAACCATCGGGGTGTGGCTGTCGGTGCCCACCAGCGTGTCGGGGAAGGCCACGCCATCGCGTACCTGCACCACGGGTGACATACGTTCCAGATTAATCTGGTGCATGATGCCGTTACCGGGTGGAATAACATCAACGTTTTCAAACGCGGTCTTGGTCCAGTTAATGAAATGAAAGCGGTCCTCGTTGCGACGATCCTCGATGGCGCGGTTCTGCTCGAAGGCGTCTGGCTCAAAGCCAGCGTGTTCCACCGCTAGCGAGTGATCAACAATGAGCTGGGTGGGGACAACAGGGTTCACCTGCGCAGGGTCGCCACCCTTCAGCGCAATGGCGTCACGCAATCCGGCCAGGTCCACCAGGGCCGTCTGGCCAAGAATGTCATGGCACACGACCCGGGCCGGATACCAAGGGAAATCGAGCTCTTGCTTGCGTTCGATAAGTTGCTTAAGCGCGTCGACCAGATCTTCAGGATCACAACGTCGTACCAGATTCTCCGCCAAGACCCGCGAGGTATACGGCAATTTGGCATAGGCCCCAGGTGCGATGGCATCCACGGCGGCGCGAGTATCAAAGTAGTCAAGCGTCGTGCCCGGCAGGGGTTTGCGATGGTGAGTGTTCATAAGACGGTTCCACTGGCATTTAAATTAGGGGGCATCGGGCTCTTTTTACAGGGCCTCTGTATTGATCCGCGTGCGTATCAGCGCCATTATTTGCGTACTATTGACGTAAGTAACCGCAGAATATCTGGGGTAATGCGCATCATCACCCAGTGCAATTATAGCGGCTATCAAGAAGTGCTTGCGACGTCGGAGCATTGCCTCAGGGTCAAGTATGCCACGATTGACAGTCGTCTCCCAAAACCTCATTGCAACCCGCCGCCCAGCGGCCTCCGGCACCAGCAAATCTGGGACAGTTTACTTTCGTTCAAACGGTTATGGAGTCAGCGTAGAGTCCCCCTCTTTAGCTATCGGTAAAAACAGGGGCTCTTTTCTCCAGGAAGGCTCGCATGCCCTCTTTGGCATCCTTGGTTCTTGAGCACATTAGCTGGTTACGGTTCTCAATGGCCATGGCGGCCTCAAGGCCCGCGGCATCAATGGCTACATTCAGGCCTTCCTTCGTCATCCGCAGCCCCATGGGGGAGGTGCTGAGCATGTCGTCGATATAGGTTTGTGCGGCTTTGGCCAGGTCCTCATCGGGCACAACTTCCGAGACAAGATTAGTGCGTAAGGCGCGCTCGGCGTTGATAAAGCGTCCCGTCAGCATCAGTTCTGAGGCGATGGAGGTGCCGACGAGTCGGGGTAGAAAGTAGCTCGTGCCCATATCGCAGGCCGACAGGCCGACTTTAATAAAGGCGGCATTCATGCGCGCACTCTCGCCGGCGATACGGATATCAGACGCCAATGCAAAAGCAAAGCCACCGCCGCAGGCAGGACCGTGGATCAATGAGATGATGGGCTGAGGGCAGCGACGCATACGAATATAGACCTCGGCAAGATAACCCTGGAATCCCATGCCGCCGCTGAACGGTTGCGCGTGGGTGCCTGATTGCGAGGCCTTGATGTCGAGGCCCGCGCAGAAGGCCCTGCCGGCGCCGCGCATCACCACGATGCGCGTATCGCGGTCTTCCCTGAGACTTTCAAAATAGTCCCGCAGTTCGGTCACCATGGGCGTGTCTATAGAATTCAGGGCCTCGGGTCGATTCAGTGTCAGCCAGTCCACTTGGCCCTGCTTGTCAATCTTGATCGTTTTGTAGTGCGCCGTTGTTTGTGTTGCTGAATGGTTGGCTGTGTGGTCGCTCATGCGACTCTCCTTATTTGTTGGGTTTATAACAATGGGCCTGCTAGGCATGAGCCTGTCGATCAAGTTTTAGTCTGTGTGTCGATGCCTGGTTGGGATGTTTGACGATCCATGGTCTTGAGAATACACGATTAACGCGCTGGCGTATTGAAGACTCGTTAGTCGTGTTAAGTGCCGCATGAGGTTGTTGGGCCGTGTTGACTGGATCAGGCTGACGCGGTAGTTTGTGGTCTAAAAATCGCTGAGGATACGCCATGAATTTTGATTTTTCTGCCGATGAAAAGCTGGTTAAAGACCAAGTGTCACGGTTTTTGACCAGTACATGCGATGCTAAAGTCCTACGTAGCGTCTTTGAAGGTCCTGCGCCCTATGCCAGCGCTGTCTGGGATGGACTGGTGTCGATGGGGCTCACGGGTACGGCGATTCCCGAGGCCTACGGTGGTGTCGGTGCGGGTTATGCAAGCTTGTGTCTCGTGGCTGAGCAGTTGGGTGCGCATCTGGCGCCCACACCCTTCTCGTCGTCTGTCTATCTGGCCACCGAGGCGATTATGTTGTTCGGTACCGATGCGCAAAAAGAACTCTGGCTGCCGAAGCTCGCCACGGGTGAGGTGATGGGTACAGTGGCGGTGGTCGAGGCAATAGCACAAACCACCGAGGCATCGATAACGGTCAAATTCGCTGATGGCACCTTGAACGGTAAGAAGCTGATTGTCCCGGATGGTGGTACGGCGGATTTTGCCGTGGTGTTGGCCCGTGACGTGAGTGGGGATACAGGGCTGTATATCACCGAACTCAAGCAGGGCAGCATGAGTCAGGTGGAAGTGGCCACGGTAGATCCTAGTAGGAACTCGACCTCGATCGATTTCAATGATACTCCCGCCGCGTTGTTGGGTGAGGTGCATGATGGTTGGGCGCAGCTCCAGCAGGTCTATGACCGTGCCGCTATTTTGTTTGCGTTTGAGCAGCTGGGTGGCGCTCAGAGCGCGTTGGATATGGCTGTGAATTATGCCAAACAGCGGTTTGCCTTTGGCCGCCCGATAGGCTCCTTTCAGGGTCTCAAGCACATGATGGCGGATATGTATGTGGCGCTAAAATTGGCCGAGTCAAACTGTTATTACGCCGCTTGGGCTTTGTCTACCAATGCTGATGATTTGCCGTTAGCTGCGGCGACAGCGAGGGTCTCTGCGACCCAGGCATTTCAGTTGTGCGCCCGTGACAATATTCAGGTGCATGGCGGTATGGGGTTTACGTGGGAGTTTGATTGTCATCTGTATTATCGGCGATCCAATTACCTGACGTTACAACTGGGGGGCTTGTCAGAGTGGGAAGGCAAGTTAGTGGATAGCTTGCCGAAGGCGGTTGCTTGACGCTTGTTAGTCAGCATTGAGACCTCGCGACAAAAGTTTGCGATTAAGCGATTAACCCGCAGCAAGGATTTGAATAGGACATTATTATGGATTTCAGCGACACAGTAGAAGAAGCCGCATTTCGGCAAACCGCGCGCCAGTGGATTGG
>JBLHRT010000272.1:0-4026 GCA_047626255.1 Candidatus Azotimanducaceae bacterium | reverse complement strand
TATCGTCAGCGTAATAGAACGCCAGCGTTGGGTTGATGCCGCGCGCCTGTGCAGGGCTGGCTAACAAAAACACAAAGTCGATATCCATGCGGCGCCGAGGTGTGAACTCAAACCGTTCGCCAATAATCCGACGAACGTCGGCTGCCCGGCGCTCACTCTGATCGACGGTCAATAACGTCTTGACGAGGTCGGAGTAGTCACGCTGATTAGCGTACTGGGCGCTGTCAACAATATGCCCCCCAAGAGTCTTCCAACGATCTTCAAAGGCGGCGAAATTTCGACTGCCCCAGTCTCCTTCCGGGTAGATAACCAGCGCATTACGTAATCCCTCATTGTAGACGTGGTCAGCTACCTGATTGATCTCATCCTCTGGTGCTAGACCAAACTGATAAAGATTGGGGCTGGTTAGGCCATCTAGACTGCGATTCAAGGCCAGTACGGGCAGAGGCAGTGTTGGGTTGCGCGCCAAGGTGTTCACATTCTCCCGTGATAAAGGCCCGATGACGAGCTCTGCGCCGGCAGCCTGTGCTTGAGCCAGTACCTGTTCAATATCCATGCTGCTGGTATCGAATATTTTGATGTCCGGTTTGCCATGCATGGCGTAATGGGTGGCGAGAATACCATCACGGATCGCCCTGCCATACGTGCCGAGATCACCTTGTAGTGGCAGCAATAGCGCTATCACCTGGGGTTGATCTCGAATAATTTGCGCCAGCATTTCCAAGCTCGAAGGCAGCTGCTTTGCAGCAGGGTGATAGCCCCATGCGCTTTTCCAGTTGTTCAATGCTTCCCACTGCTGAATAGGATCGGTGTGGTATTGCTTCGATATGGCGGCCAGTGACAGCCAGCCGCGTAGATCACTGGTGACAGCGGCTCCTGCCCGAATTTTCAGTTGCGGTGCCGGCAGTGACATGAGTGCGTCAAAGATCAGGTCGTGATTGAGGCTTTGGGCCTCTTCATCGAGTAGAGCGTCGAAGAAAATACGCTCCCGCGCACTGGGCAGATAATTGCCGGCCAGCAGGTAGGCCTCAGCGCGCAGGCGACTCTCGGTAATTTGTTCCGCCTTGGTGAGCGGAAGATCTGCCAGTCGCCTGTCAGCTAGCCAATAGAGGGCTTGTTGGGGTTGCTCTCGCAGGATTGCCAGCCGTGCCTGGGTGATAATATAGGGGCGCACCATCGGGGTAACCGGTCTGGGCGTGATACGTTGCAGTATATCGAGCGCTTGTGTCGCGTTACCAGCTTCTAATGCCAGGTTTGCCGCTTGAAGTATCAATTCATCGGCTTGTGGCCTTGGGCTTCGCGCTGCGATGACGAGTAACTCTGCAATGCTCTGAGTTTTCTGGGTCTGGGGTTGCGCCGAGCCAGACCTTTGTTGCTTTGCCTGTTCGCGCGGTTGCGATCCACATGCCGCTAACAGGCACAGCAATGCCATTAGGGTCATGCAACGCAACGAGGTGAGCATATTAATATTCATTTGACCTGGCGAGCCCTGCAAAGTGTTTCTCTGGATGTCGTTGTTAATAAGTGCCATCCTAACCGATCTGAGCGATACTCGCCGTAAGATTGTCGGGGATTTGGGCGTGCTGCGGTGTGCGACATCACTGCGTGGTGATGTGATTCCAATGCTATAGCATCCCAATCTGACCCCTTTTACTCATCTGCCTGGCTTGTTGCCCGGCACTAAGGATTCGCCGCTTTGACCTGCCTGTATATTGTAGCAACGCCTATTGGCAATCGTGATGACATCACCTTGCGTGCCATTGAGATACTCAAGACTGTGGATCTTATCGCTGCCGAGGATACTCGGCACAGCCGCCCGCTATTGAATCACCTTGGTATCAGCACGCGTCTTGTGAGTTATCGGGAGCACAATGAAGCCGCTTCAACCCAAGGCTTGATCTCCTTTTTGCAGGCCGGACAATCCGTTGCGCTGATATCCGATGCCGGCACACCGTTGATCTCTGATCCAGGCTATCGGCTGGTAAAAGCTGCTCGGGAAGCAGGTATACAAGTGTCTCCCATCCCCGGTGTCAGCGCTGTGGTGGCTGCTCTGTGCGCCTCGGGCATGGCGACGGACCGCTTCAGTTTTCAGGGATTTTTGCCAGCCAAGCGCGTTGGTCGGCAGCGGCATCTGCAGGCCTTGGCGATGGATACTCAAACCCTGGTCTTCTATGAGGCGCCGCACCGTATCAATGAGACATTAGACGATGTGGCGTCGATGCTCGGCGCCGATCGATCGGTCACGCTAGCAAGGGAGTTGACCAAGCGTTTTGAACAAATCTGGCATGGTACCGCGGGCGAAGCGATCGCTCACCTACAATCAGGGTTTATTCCTGCACGAGGTGAATTTGTGCTGTTGGTAGCGGGTGCTGACTCCGACCAAGCCTCGCCTGCTCAATATGAGGCCACTCGGATTATGTCGTTGCTACTCCCCGAGATGCCACCTCGACGTGCCGCAGATGTTGCGAGCCAGATTACTGGCGAGAACAAGAAGGCGCTATATGAGTTGGCGGTGCAACTACGCCAGTCGCGTTAAGTCGGCGTATCAGATAAGCAGCACCCCACTGACCAAATTTATGTATAATCCCGCCCGGAGAGTTGACTAGGCAATCGCTATTGGCCCGCTTGCGGGGTGGTAGAGGAAAGTCCGGGCTCCATAGGGCAGAGTGCCAGGTAACGCCTGGGGGGCGTGAGCCTACGGAAAGTGCAGCAGAAAATAAACCGCCTGTTCGCAGGTAAGGGTGAAAAGGTGCGGTAAGAGCGCACCGCGCGTCCGGTAACGGTTCGTGGCAGTGTAAACCCCACTCGGAGCAAGACCAAATAGGAATCCAGCGTTGCGGCCCGCAATTGGATTCGGGTAGGTTGCTAAAGGTATATGGCGACATGTACCGTAGATGAATGATTGTCCACGACAGAACCCGGCTTATCGGTCAACTCTCCTCCTTTCATCTAAAACTCGTTTTTGTTAGATGCTCGATTTCGTTGGTTCTAAGGTCCGCGTTTTAAGATCGTCGTTCTATGTAATAGCGGGCAACAGAAAGTCATGACACCTCTCCGATTTTATTTTCTATTAGCAATATAATAAATAGCCGCTTATATCAAAACGGTCTATCAGCGTTCCTAGTTAACAATTCACTTTAAGTTGCGATGCTATCCCTCTGTATTGACAATCGATGTCACTATCTTTGACACCGTACTTCCAGAACTTCCTGTAAGTCCTTGTGTTTTAAAGACATATGCCAAATTTCACAGCTTGACAACAATTCCCGCCGTTCTTATTGTGCACAGGTAGGAGAGGTGGGTATTTGTGTGGTTTTGTGGGAATATGGTTTAGGTTGAGTGTTGAACGGGTTTAAGTTGACGGCCGGATTATCGTAAGTCGTTGAATGCAAGATGTTTTGTTCACACAACGTAAGGGTTCGCGTGTGGTGTAACCCCATTACGCAGGCTGATAACACGATAAACGTTACGCGAATGTCGCACTAAAACCATAGACACGAACAAGTAGAAGCGGCGCATCGTCCATATGCGGTGAAGCCAGTCAAAAGGGAAGTGGTCATATCATGTTTCGGGGAGTCAGTAATCTCAATATAGACGCCAAGGGTCGCCTCGCGATCCCAACGCGCTATCGCGAGGTAATTGAGCAACAGTGTAATGGTGAAATGGTAGTCACCATAGACACCGATGAGCGTTGCCTGCTGCTTTATCCGCGACCAGATTGGGAGGTTATCGAGGCTAGAGTGAGTGCTTTGTCGAGCTTTGACCCGATGACACGCCGGGTTCAACGGTTACTGATTGGACATGCCACGGACATCACGTTGGACAGTAGCGGACGTTTGCTGTTGACCCCACCATTACGCGCTTATGCGGAACTCGATAAAAAAACGGTGCTTCTAGGTCAAGGTAAGAAACTGGAACTGTGGAGCGAGGATCGCTGGATAGAGAGGCGGGACAGCTGGCTGGATAATCAGTCGGGTCAAGAGATACCACCTGAATTGCAATCGCTGTCTTTGTAGCGAGGCCTGA
>JBLHRT010000271.1:0-4071 GCA_047626255.1 Candidatus Azotimanducaceae bacterium | reverse complement strand
TCGGTCAGAGCATCTGCGGGGCTGATGTACACCAAGCTGGCAATCTGTGCATCCTGCTCTAACCGGCGAGCAAAGGCCCGCCCATCGTCATCACTGACCGTGGTGTTTAAGTAGACACTGATACGCGGTCGTCCATCCCAGTCACCACTGAGGTTGGTGATATTGCTCAAAATTAGATACAAAATAGTGGGCAAAGCCATGGCGATACCTATCACCAGCCAGGTCATCAGACTCGACAGCCAGACATCCAGCAAATCCTGCAAACTTTCCCAGGCCACACGCCGGTGATGCGCCAAATAACCCTGCCACCGGTCACGTAAACTGCGCGCTGAGACACTCGCTCCGGGACGCACGTTACCCGTCTGCATTACGACACCCCCTCATTCATATCTGCAGGTGTATCTTCCAGCAGTCGTCCATCGCCGAGCTTCAACTGTCGACAATTCATGCGCGAGATTAAGGCCAGGTCATGAGACGCGACAAGGACCGTGACACCCACCTGATTGAACTGCACAAAAAGATTCATGATTTCCTCAGACAATCCTGGATCCAGGTTTCCCGTGGGTTCATCAGCCAGCAACAGGCTCGGTTTGTTGACGACAGCCCGGGCGATGCCAACCCGCTGCTGCTCACCTCCTGACAGGGCAATAGGTAACTGCTTTTCCTTATCGCTCAAACCCACCTTCGCCAGCGCGGCCCTGACGCGTCGTCCAACTTCCCTCGGTTGGTAGCCGGCGATGGTCAGTGGCAACGCGACATTATGAAATACGCTCCGGTCAAACAGTAGCTGGTGATTTTGGAATACCACACCGATATCCCGCCGAATAGCCGGGATTTGGCGTCGCGGCACGCGATTGAGGTTGGTACCCTGAACAAATACCTGGCCCTGACTGGCACGCTCCATAACGATAATAAGCTTCAGTAGCGTACTTTTACCGGCACCAGAGCGACCCGTAAGAAACACCATCTCAGCGTCCGGTATCTCAAAATTAACCCGACTCAGGGCTTCCCGGCCGCCATCGTAGCGTTTACTGACTTGATCAAATCTAATCATGCTAGGCCCATTACAGTTGTCATCATAGCGGTGTAAGTCGCCGCTTTCTCATTCAAGAAGGCGGTTGAGTATCAAAAATCGCCTTAGCAAAATTCCGCGCATCAAACGGCCTGAGGTCGTCTACCTTCTCACCGACACCGATAAAACGGATAGGTATGCGCAATTCACTGGCTATCGCAAAAACAACACCACCGCGGGCGGTGCCATCGAGCTTGGTAATCGCAATGCCTGATACATTCACAGACTTCAGAAATTCACGTGCCTGGGAGATAGCATTTTGCCCTGTCGTCGCATCCAGCACGAGCATCACCTCGTGGGGTGCAGCGGGATCCAGGCGACCCATCACCCGGCGAATTTTCACGAGCTCTTCCATCAAATTCTTCTTACTCTGAAGGCGACCAGCCGTGTCGGCAATCAACACATCAATACCCCGTGAACGCGCGGCCTCTAGGGCATCAAAAATCACCGAGGCGCTGTCAGCGCCCGTTGCCTGAGAAATAACGGGCACGTTATTTCGATCACCCCAGACCTTGAGCTGTTCAACAGCTGCCGCTCGATAGGTATCCCCTGCCGCCAGCATGACGCTTTTACCCTGCTCCTGAAAGCGCTTTGCCAGCTTGCCCACGGTGGTCGTCTTGCCCGCACCATTGACCCCAACCATGAGAATCACGAAGGGGGTATTTTCAGCAGGCACAACCAAAGGCGCATCAACCGTTTGTAGCAGGCTGGTCAACTCATTCTGCAAGGTTTCCATCAAAGCACTAGCATCACTTAACTCATTTCGGGCAATCTGCTGAGTCAGTGTCTCAATAATCCCTCGGGTTGCCTCGACGCCGACGTCAGCTGATAACAGAATGGTTTCAATTTCTTCAAGCAAGTCGTCATCAATTGCCTTATCACCCAACAAGACGCGCCCCATACCTTCGGACAGCCGCGTACGTGTCTTTGATAGACCTGCCTTGATCCGCGAAAAGAACCCTGATTTGCCTTCCGCATTTTCTTTTGCAACATTGTCGTTCATTGTGATCCTATTATTGGATTGGCCATCGGTTGAACTCATCGCTCGGCAATTGCCTATGGCCGCAGGCACCGACTAAACTTGCTTGATGAAATACGAGGGAAGCCCGTGCCCTTTGCCGACAATCCCCTCTCACGACAAATCCATTTGCGGACAAAAAGGCCAACACGACATGCAGAAACATGATGCCTGAACAAGCGCAGGATCGCAGCCTGCGAATTATCGGGGGAAAATGGCGTAGTCGCAAAGTTTCTTTTGCCGATTACGAACAAATTCGGCCCAGTCCCTCGCGAATTCGAGAAACGTTGTTCAACTGGCTACAATATCATGTCAGCAGTACCCGTTGCCTGGAACTCTATGGAGGTAGCGGTATTCTTAGTCTTGAGGCGCTATCACGCGGCGCGAGGCACGTCACGCTGATTGAGCGCTCGCGCCAAGTATGCACCCACATTCAGCAAGAATTTGAACGCCTAGCAGACGACCCACAGAGTTTTGACTGTCTCAACTTGCAAGCCGAAGACTACTTAAAAAACGACAGGCAGGGTGCTTTGTTCGACCTTGCCTTCCTTGATCCACCCTTCGCCAGCGATGAGTTGCGCACGGTCCTACCCTTAGTTGGCGATTGCATGACGTCCGACGGACTGATCTATATCGAAACTGATGATCAGCTGGACCCAGGCATGCTGCCTTCTGGCTGGGAGATTAGCCGGCAGAAAAAAGCGGGCAGCGTGCACTATGGCTTGTGTCGACGCGTGCAAGCATCATAGAAATGACAAGCAGCATGGGTCTTCTCACCAAGAACTCTTCACAAGGCGCACCGCAGAGGTGCCACATTCGCCAACGTCATGTATCATCAGGTTTTTTGTACACGAGCATGCTATGACAACAGTCCTGTATCCCGGCACATTCAACCCCATCCACAATGGCCACGCTGACCTCGTCGAGAGAGCAGCGGAGATATTTGACCGTGTCATTTTGGGTATCGCCACCAGTCCGCACAAAAGCCCCAGCATACTGGAGGTGCGGGTCAATCTAGCGCGAGAAGCGTTAGCGCATGTAAAAAATGTCGAAGTCATTGGCTTCAACACATTGACGGTAGAATTCGCGAGGGAAGTGGGGGCCGAAGTCATTTTGAAAGGCATCCGAACAGTCACGGATTTTGAGTACGAGTTCCAGATGCTGAGTATGAATCGCATTCTGCAGCCAGGCCTGGAGACTGTATTTCTCGCTCCATCAGAGGAGTTTTCTTATATCTCTTCGACGTTAGTTCGACAAATCGCCAGCTATGGGGGCGACATCAGCCGCTTTGTTCACCCCTCAGTAGCACGCGCGCTGAGCAACGGCGAAGTGGGGTAGTCAACACTACCCCACAACATCAACACGTGAGACTAGTGACCCAGAGACTCTTTATAACCCGCATGAGTACAGCCTAGACAACGAACGAAAACCTCTTTCGCCGGCTCCAAGACTAAGCGCTCACCCGCATCACTCGCATTACCGCCTGCGAGCGAGAAAGGCAACGTTGCCAGATATACCACCGAACCGGCCGCAAACATAAGAAGGCCCAGCGGTCTCGCGATCAGTATATCACCCACCATCGCTGCTCCCGTGGGATTTTCCTCAACAGGTGCTGCCTGGGCTATCATCGGCACAACGCCCGCCAATAACACCAGACCCGCCGCAAGGCAGATGCGCCTCATCATTATTTTGATCGTCTTCATAAGCTCTACCCCGGCTTTTAATGTCATCACTGATCTCACATTCTGTATGAATATTCGTAGTGGCACTCATTGTCGTAAAACTCATTGTCGTAAAACTCATTGTCGTAAAACTCATTGTCGCGGAACCAAATTCCAGTGTCGCTAATGGCCTCAACAGCAGAGTAAATTGTGCGCTGAGTGACAATAATTATGCGTTAAAGCATAATTTTTTGTGCAAAAAACCACCTTCGAGGCTAGGCCGATTCTGTTTGAATTACAACGACTTTTCCTGGGGCGTG
>JBLHRT010000270.1:0-4090 GCA_047626255.1 Candidatus Azotimanducaceae bacterium | reverse complement strand
CTTGTACTGGCATTCGCTAGTGTGAACGTTTTTGCCGAGACCAAATCCAACTCAATGGCTGAGTACACAACCTGCGCCGTTTACCACCGCATGCTAGCAGGCGCCTATCGACAAGATAACCAGACGCCTGATTTGGTCGACATTGAGATCGAAAAAATGAATGCGTTTATTGCCAGCGCAAAGAACGTAGGGAAGCTGACCTTCGGTGTCGAGGCCGTTGAACAGGAATTTCTCCAAGTCTGGCGTGAAGACACTCAACTGATGGAGAGCCAGATAAACCGAAATTACAAAAACATTGCTCGCCTACGTATTAACCACAAACAGCGATGCGCTGCCCTCCAAGACTAGTTAACTGGCAGTCAGAGAACTCCGCAACGCTTGCCTGAAACCACTGAGTGACGCATTCTATAGCCAACTTTAGGGAATCGTCACTATGAAAGTGTTGTTATGGATACTGCTATTACCGGCCTTACTACTCTGCGCAGCCGTTGCCTGGTACCTCATCGCCGACTTTAAGCTCACCAAGCTTGACGATACCGCCCGCTCGCTAGCACCGGGGTCCTTCCTCGCATTGCCAGAAGGCGATCTGCACTATCGCTGGAGCGGCCCTCAAGAAGGCCCTGTCGTGGTGCTCAGCCATGGCTTTTCAACGCCCAACTTTATCTACGAGCAAAATGTCGCAGCCTTGAATGCGGCCGGCTTTCGCACACTACGTTACGATCATTTCGGTCGTGGCTGGTCGAGTCGCCCGGCGGTCAAATACGATGCAGACTTCTACGACCGAACGCTGCTAGGACTACTCGATGGTCTCAACCTCACGACCCCAGTAGGACTCGTTGGCCTGTCGATGGGTGGCCCGATCACGGCCGAATTTGTCGCTCGTCATCCCGAGCGTGTTAGCAAATTGTTCTTGTTTGTGCCAGCCGGGCTTGACCTGATCGGCAGCGATAGTCGTACCGCAAAACTCGCGAAAATGCCCCTAATTGGCGACTTTATCTTTCGTGTCTTCGGCCGCGATATGTTGCTCGGCGACAGGCAGTACGACGAGAGTCAGCGTGCACCGGCCGATCGACTGGTAGGCGATGTGAGTGAGCAAATGAACTATCGCGGATATTTCGATGCCCTGTCATCAACCTTGCGCTATATGCCCATGACTCGCCGCGAGGCGGCGTTCGAAGCCCTCAGTGAGACAGGCGTGCCGGTCATGGCGATATATGGCGATGCCGATAAGACGGTGAATGTGTCGAGCGCCGACAAGTTGCGTAAGCTTGTACCCGATGCCATCGTTGAGATTATTGCGGGCGGCGAACATGGCCTGAATTACCAGCATCACGCCCAGGTTAATCCTAGCTTGATTGCGTGGTTTGCCAATGCAAACATCCGGAGCAACCATGCGACCCCTTAAACGATTTCTGTTACTCAAACTATTGGTTAGTACCACGGCCGTCACCCTGGCTAACGCCTCATCGGCACAAGCACCCCTGGTATCGACGGCAGCACAGGCAGAGTTTTTCGACGCTATTGGCGCACATTGCGGCAAGGCTTATGCGGGCAAAGTCAGTGTCGACAATGCGCCAGGCAGCGGCTTTGCAGACAAGACGCTGGTGATGCATGTACGCCAATGTTCAGACCGCGAATTACAGATACCTTTTCATGTGGGTGACGATGCCTCCCGCACGTGGATCATAACGAAAACCGGCTCGGGTATTTCACTCAAACATGATCACCGACATGAAGACGGCAGTGATGACGCCCTTACCATGTATGGCGGTCACACCCTTGATGCGGGCTGGGCTCAGGTACAATCCTTTCCAGCCGATGAATACTCCAAAGAGCAGTTCGTTAATCAGGCGATACCGCAGTCTGCGGGTAATACATGGCAAATGTATATCTACCCCAAAACATTTACCTATCGCCTGATTCGCCAGGGACGAGAATTCCGTGTCGACTTTGATCTCATGGCACCGATCGAAGCCCCAAAGGCGCCCTGGGGTTATGCGCCCCTATGAATAGTTCCCGCCTCAAACCAGCTGAATACTCGTCGGATTCGTCCCCGAGGCGATGTTATTGGCTCGTTCAAGGAGCATGGAATTAAACATATCGTGCGTCTGGATATAGAGTCGGTCGGCACGAATACCCGCAAACACAATCTCCGCAACCTCAGCCGGTTGCATGCCCCGCTTGAGCGCCGCAGCGAACTGCGCCCTACCCGCGGCCTGCTCCGCCGTCAGCTGGACCGGTTCAACATCGTCAACCAGCGACTCAGGGCGGTTACGGCTGCTGTCCATGATGTTGGTATCGATGAGACCGGGGCAGAGCACCGAAGCGCCGATTTTTAAATTCTCGGCCTGCAGGTCTCGAAATAGGTTCTCAGTGAGCGCCACAACGCCATGCTTGGTGACGGCATAAGCCGCGTTGGTCGTGCCACCCAGCAAACCCGCAACAGATGCCGTGTTGACGATATGACAGGGGGTGTTCTGCGCGATCATCTGCGGCACGAACACCCGCAGGCCATGAATAACACTCCACAGGTTAACACCAAGCACCCAATCCCAATCCTTCTGAGTACTATTCCAGGAGTTACCTCCTCCACCAATACCGGCATTGTTGAACAGCAGGTGAACACCGCCAAAGGTCTCAACAGCCTTTTGCTTGAGGTTCTCGATTTCCTCAAGCATCGCTACATTTGTCTTGACCGGCAACACTGAATTCTGCCCTGTTGCCTGCAATTCGGCCGCCGCTTGATGCAGTGCGCCTTCCTCAATATCGCCCATCACGACATGCATACCCTCAGCCAGACATTTCTCCGTCAGCGCCCGGCCTATGCCGCTCGCCGCGCCAGTGATAACGGCTACTTTCCCTTCAAAGTCCTGCATGTGGTGCTCCTACTAAAAAAAATTGCTCTAGCATAACGTAATCAGCCGCTGCTATATACGACCCACAGATCCCCTATCTACCCCAACGGTCGCTGCCGTTGACTGGGCAGCGTGGACAACGCGAAGTTGTCGTCGAGGCAGGCGTATCCTTAAGCGTCATCAACGCCACATTACCGTCCCGTCCCGTTGACTATATGCATAGCATTACCGTACAAAAAGAAATTGAAAGTATGAGATGCTATATGGTTTTTCGCTAACAACACAGAAGAGGCGCTACAAATAATCAATGACCAGTGCGCCAAAAAAAATACGATAACGTGATAGTCAACAACCTTTTAATGGCGCAGGACATCGCACTACACGACATCCTGAAAACATCACTAGGCATTCCGACTGAAAATATCACAATGAAAGTGCCGACAAACTTCTATGAAGGAGGTGCTGACCAAGACGCCGAGGATCATATTGAAAGTCGCGCACCACCCTACAAACCGGTAACAGAGCAAAACCCATTGATCTCACGCTTAAGCGCGCCGCGTTACCCAGCGACGATGACGCCCTAAAACCGTTCGCCGGCACGGCGATATTGTGGGTGGATGATAACGAGACAAATCGTGAAATAGCCCGGGGTATCATCAATGACCTAGGGCTTGAGTGTGTCACTGCGGTGAATGGCAGTGACGCTCTGTCAAAACTCGAAAGCTACACTAAGGACAGTAATTTCAAGGACTTTGGGGCGGTACTAATGGACTGCCAAATGCCTGTCATGGATGGCCTTACCGCCTCCGAAAAGACTGAAAATCCCGTCGCGGGCGCCCTTAACGCCCGCATACCTAAGGTGGCCATCACGGCTAACGCTATGTCAGAGGCTAAGTTGCTGCGCATCAAATCAGACATGAATGGTTATCGCTCGAAACCTATTGATGCAGCTGAACTGAAGACAACGCCTGTTGATGCCCTAACCGAATACACAGTCCGACAAACGAGCACGGGGTAATTCTATTGCTGCACGACACTACCCGGTACAGTAAGCTACCGCGACAATATTTCGGACAACGCATATCATGCAGCAAGCAGTAGATTATCCCATCGGTACGCCAGGCACGGCGTGGTCTGCAAGCGACATAGCCGCGTGGTTTGCACACCAATCGATTCAGCGCCTATTCGCAGACGACGTTGTCGCCAAACTCAACACGTTAACGGATGACTTCCTT
>JBLHRT010000269.1:0-4120 GCA_047626255.1 Candidatus Azotimanducaceae bacterium | reverse complement strand
CGGCCTTCTCAGTCTGCTCCTGCGCCAAGGTTTCAATCTCTAGCGTCACCATCTCTGGCGTTTCTAGGCTTACCGGGCCGAGTCTGCCCGCTCGTAGTTCATGCAAGAACAACGAGGATACCTTCTCCAGATCAACCTGACCGCCGGCGCGTAGGCAACCGCGACGTGCGCCCATCTGCTCCAAAAAGGCCAGCTCGTTGGTCGCCAGAGTTTCAATGCCATAGCGTGCCATAAGGCGTTCAGGATAGTGACGCAGTAGGTAATCAACGGCGAAATAGGCGATCTCCACGTGATTGATCGCGGTGTCCTTGAGTGCACCGGTCGTGGCCAGACGATAGCCGCTGGCTTCATTGACGAATTTAGGCCACAGCACACCGGGGGTATCTAACAAAATGATGCCATTGCGCAAATTGATACGCTGTTGTCCCTTAGTAATCGCAGGTTCATTGCCTGTCTTCGCGATGGCCTTGCCCGCTAGGGCGTTGATCAATGTTGATTTACCCACATTGGGGATGCCGGTGACCATGGCAACAATATTGCGTGTGGCATTGTTTTTCCCCGGCACAAGTTTGCGACACAGTTTTTCCACGGTCTGGGACTTGTCTGCCTGGGTTAGCGTCGTGGGCAGAACCTTGACGTTGTCGGCCAACTCGAAATGCGTTTGCCAGGCCTCTGTGACCAGCGGGTCAGCCAGATCAGACTTACTGAGGATTTTGATCCGCGGCAGGTGTCCGCCGAGTTTAGCCAACAATGGATTAGCGCTGCTGAACGGCAGACGCGCGTCAAGCATTTCGATAATCAGGTCAACTTCGGGCAGGGCGGCAACCATGTCCTTGTTGGCTTTGTGCATATGCCCGGGATACCAATTAACTGCCATGTTTATCCTTATGGGACCGCGATAAAAAAAGGTGGAAAGGGTGTCGAAAGATGTGCTGCCGTGCGTGTGGCGGCCGCTATGGTAACACGTGGCGCGTGATTCCTGTGTGTCGGGTGTTAGTCGTCTACAGACTCGCTGTCTGCCCGTCGAATACCCGTCTTTTCGATAACGATCAGGCGTTGTCTATATAAGCTGCTGAGGCTTTGCTTGAAGGCTTTTTTACTCATGCTGAAAAGGCGAGTGATCAGCGCGGGGTCTGATTTATCGTGAACAGGCGCGAAGCCACCCTGACTGTCGATATAATCGAGAATGACCTGCGCGTTGCGATCTCGGCTGACGCGGCCAGCGGCAATACCCACGTCAATGAGTCCGTCCGGGCGAACCTGCTTGATATAGCCATCGATAGACTGTCCAAAGCTGACGCGCTGGAAGACCTCGTTTTTGTACAACAATCCCCAGTGCCGGTGGTTGATGATCGCCTTGTAACCTAGTTCAGTGGAGCTGGCGATGATCAATTTTACGGTTTGTCGAGGTAGATAGTCACGGGGTGCGTCTTCATCGATGAACTTGTCGATCTTTGACGAGGCGGTAATGCGCCCATCTGCCTGGCCCAAATAGACATACACCAAATAGGACGAGCCGACCTCCATGGGGCGATGTTGCTCGCCAAAGGGGGCGAGCAAATCTTTCGCCAGTCCCCAGTCGAGGAAGGTGCCAAAATCGGTATTTGCCACCGCTTCCAGGTAGGCAAACTCACCCACGCGTGCGCCGGGTGTCTGGGTGGTGGCGACGACTCGGCCCTCAGAGTCCAGATACAGGAAGACGTTAATTTCATCATCGATAGCCAAGTCATCAGGCGCGTAGCGATTAGGCAGCAGCACCTCACCCAGATTATCGGCGTCGAGAAATACGCCAATCTCAAGGCGTTTGACCACTTTCAGGGTGTAGTTATGACCAATGGCAAGCATGTGCAGCAGTATCCGAGTATGAGGCGGCAACAGTATAGGCGCTACAGGTCCTTCTGGCACCTGTTCACTCAGTTTGCTGTTGAGTCTTGATCACCGGCGGCACCGGGGGTGTGCTCCAGCCAATGATTGATCGTGCTAATCACTGTGGGAAAATTTAGCGGCTTGGTCAGGAAATCGTTCATGCCTGACTCGATACAACTCAGCCTGATTTCCTCGGTAACGCCTGCGGTGACGGCTATGATAGGCAAGTTCGGTTGGGTTTTCTTAATAGTGCGAGTCGCTTCCAGGCCATCCATGACCGGCATCTGGCAATCCATCAAGACAATATCAAAGGATTCGGCGCTGCATCGATCAACCGCCTGCTGGCCATCAACCGTAGACACCACTGTATGGCCGTGGCTGATCAGCATCTTTTCGAGAATCATGCGGTTTACCGCGGTATCCTCGGCGATCAGGATATGGGCGCTGCGAGTACTTTGTACCTGGGTCATCTCTGTTGAGGTCACCACAGTCTTGATATCCACTATGGGGAAAGACGCATCCACATAAAAGTTGGAACCCTCTCCAAATTCGCTGTCGAATCGCAAGGCGCCACCCATCAGGCCAATGAGCTGGCGACTAATCGTTAAACCTAGGCCGCTGCCACCAAATTCGCGTGCTATAGACGAGTCGGCCTGGGTGAACTTTTCAAACAGGCGTGCCTGATCCTCTGGGCGTATACCAATGCCTGTATCTTGTATAAGAAAATCAACCTGAAGTTTCTTATTTTTCATGACCTTGGTTTCTAACCGAATAGTCACGCTTCCCTGTCGTGTGAACTTCAGTGCATTGCTAATCAGGTTAATCAGGATCTGTCGAAGACGAACACCGTCGGCGTTTACGTGTGGTAGGTTTTCCGGCACGTCGATATTGAGTTCGATTTCTTTTTCGTCGGCCGTCATTTTAAAGACAGCATAGATGTCTTCCATCATCTGTCTCAAATCGAGCGGGTTCAGAGACAGTGTCATCTTTTTAGCTTCGATTTTCGAGTAGTCAAGGATGTCATTGACGATAGCCAATAACTGTTTGCCAGAACTTTCCGTTAATTTGGCATACTGAAGTTGTTCCTTGTTCATATCAGTCTGCAGTAGTAATTGATTCAGCCCCAGCACACCATTCAGCGGTGTCCTGATTTCATGTGTCATGGTGGCGAGAAAATTACTCTTGCTGCGGGCTGCTGCCTCACTGTCTTGTTTGGCTTTGCGTAACTCAATCTGACGTTCATGTTGAGCAAGGATCATTTGATTGTAGGTGTCGATCAGTACGCCAATTTCATCGGGGGTCGTAAAGTCAGCCAGTACGGGTGCCTGCTCGGTTTTACTCTGGTCAATGGTTTTGTTGAGTCGCAAAATAGGCAGTAACACATAACGGCGCACCAGAAAGAGCATCAAGGTGATGAGCGCCGCGAGACTAGCCGCTATACCGAAGCCCATAATGCGGGCGTTGTCTGCATGCACCTCGGCGATGGCATGTTCGTGAATGCGTACGACGAATGTCAGGTTACGCAGCGCAGCACTGTTTTTGGCGAATAAGGGCAGTTTGTATGACAAGTAATGCAGGTCGCCACCGGCACGCTCAAACAGATTGACGTGACTGATCGTTGCATCTAACAGTCGCTGGCGTAATTTAACGGGACTCACCATATCGATGCGTTGACCGACGAGATGCAGGGTTGAGGCAGCGAGAACGGTCTTGTTGTCATCGTCAAGGATAAACAACAGGTCAACATCGGTGAAAATGCCCATGGACAAGACGACCCTGAGGATATTGTCATCAGTGGGGTTCGATTCAACGGCCAATAAGAAGGTTTCGGCCAACTCGCTAGAGCGGTGCTGAATCAGGGGTTCATGAATGGACTCGGCCTGATTATCAATCAACACAAACGCCACGCTCAGGATCAGAACATAGCCAAGAATTAGCGGCGCCAGCAATCGATAGGTGAGGTGGTTTCTTATGCTTATCATGTCAACGTATCGATCGTAGTGTGATGTGCTCAACCAGGCTACGGCAATTGTGGCGTATAGACTTGAGCCTGCCGAGCGTGCGGCAGGTATGGGCTATGATATTGGACTGTCCGATCAAGGCGATGGTTTCCGCCTGTTGGCTGGCGCTAACGAAGGTAATGTCATCGCGGCTTCTGCGAAATTCCGCCATATTAAAGTGCTCGTGGTCTGCTATCATTTGATCGGCTTCAACAGGGTTCTGCTCGGCGTAGTCCAGCGCCATTTGCCAGGCC
>JBLHRT010000268.1:0-4138 GCA_047626255.1 Candidatus Azotimanducaceae bacterium | reverse complement strand
GCATGGTCAGCATAAAACCAAGCCCAAAGCGGGTGGGTCGTGACATCACCGCATCAATGCCATCGGCGTTAATGGCAATAGCCTGTTCAATAAGTTCGGGGCTTAGTAGTTGTATACCGTCTATTTTGCCGCCGTTGGCGAGTGCCGAGAATATTTTGGCAACAGAGCGGGCGTCAGATTGCGGATTGGTACTGGGAAACATCGCTTGGCGCCAGGCCCTTGAATTGATGCCGAATTCTCCCTCGTTGGAGAACGCGGGATTGTTATAGGTTAAATAGCGCATACGATCGTCAGCTGACAGTGTGTCTACGTCAACCGGGTCAATCACCGTGGCCGATTGGTTGGCGGGTGGAATGTAGGGGATGTTATCAGCGATGCGCGCCAATGCGTTATCGTCTACTCCGTAGTAGAAGTCGATACCCAGAGGTTGGCATATTTCATCTTGAAGGTATTGGGCGATAGTGCGCCCGTCGACTCTGTGTAACAACTCGCCGAGCAAAAATCCGTAGGTGTGTACGTGGTAGCCGTGGCGCTCGCCGTTGGGCCACCAGGGTTTTTGTTGCTCTAGGGCGCGCACGTATGACGGCCAGTTAGCCCAAGCGCCTTGATCTAGGGGTGTGTTGACGGCGACAAGGCCAGCGCGGTGACTTAATAGCTCTGCGACGCTAATGTTTGCTTTACCGCTCTGGGCAAATTCAGGCCAATGTTTCGCTACCGGATCATGCAAGCCAAGCTTGCCAACATCGACCAAGCGCAATACGCACAGTGCCGCTACGGCCTTGCCCAATGACCACACAGTGAAAAGTGTCTGCTGTAACAGTGGCCGTTGTTGTTGTGAATCCATATGGCCTGCCCACAGATCAACCACTTTCTGATTGTTCTGATAAACGCTGACGGCGGCGCCTATTTCGCCTTGTTGGTCGAAGTTATTGGCAAATGCGGACTCGATGGCCGTAAATTCGGGGTCACAAAAACCGTCTATTATTACGTTTGGCATAGATCTCACGCTGAAGGAAAATCAGGGCATCCTGAGCTTTTCTGGGATTGTGGTCACAGTCCGTCACTGTGGCGACAGTTAATGAATAACGGTTAGGACTAACAAGGTATGCATCTTACACGCTAAGCGAGATTCTCACAGATGACCGGCATCCCAATCTATAATCTGATTGAGAACAACCGTTTTCATTGTAGACAAGCATTAACATGAGTTCAGCTAGCTGGGCTTAAAATCACTTTGAACTCACCGTATCATGTGCTGCGGTTGCCTTGACGATTGTGGCTGTTATCGTCGCGTTCTATGCGACAAACCTTATGCGTGAGCAAGCCATACTCAGCGTCAACCCCCCCCCCGTTTGGCGACAGACGAATATAATTGCCCGTCATAAGGACAATGACAATGATGCCCAGTACCGCTGGGCAAAGTAGACCCGAGCAACCCGTTTCAAGGTTGAGATTTTTCAGGATGATGTTGCTATGTCGACACTAGGCGGCGACCAGCGTTATTAGGTACACTGCAAGTCGTGTTTCGGAGACTTTCCCATGCTAAATCCAGATGAACTCGGCCTCTTGAAAGTAGCTGAGGCGCACTACGGGGCGCTCAGTCAGCGCGGCCGTGAAATCGATGAGCTGCGACATGTTCCCCAGCCCTTGGCCGAGCAATTGGCCGCTGAGGGTTTCTATCGTGTTATCACGCCGGTCGAACTGGGGGGGCTGGGGTACAGTCCAGAAACCCTGTGCCGTATCTGCGAGGCATTGGCCATGGCTAATGGCTCTGTCGCGTGGTGCATCTTTATCGGCTGTACGTCCCAGTATCTGCTCGGCGCTCTGCCCCCCAGTCAGCTTGAGAAAATGCTGGCTACGCAGAACTTGATTACCAGCGGGGTATTTGCTGACAGCGGCACAGCCCTTTTTCAGGAACGCGATGGCGAGCCGGGTTATGTCATCAATGGTCATTGGCGTTGGGGCTCTGGCTGTCACAATGCCACCTGGGTCTCTGGCGGCGTCCATGAGATCGACAATGCGGGTAACCCGGTGAGCCGAGATGCTCCCGTGACCCGGGCATTTTTCCAGCCTGATGAGATTCAGATTCAAGACAACTGGCATGTCTCTGGCTTGCGCGGTTCGGGATCCAGTGATTATGTCGCCAAAGACCTGTGGCTATCCTCGGAGCGCCTGTCTACCAATATCGATCACTCCATACATGCTGACCTGCCTATCTATCGGTTCCCTCGTTTTGCCCTGCTGGGCATTCCCATTGGTGCTATCAGCCTCGGTATGGCCCGCAACGCCATTGACGAGGTGCTGCACGTGGCCCAAGAAAAGACGCCCCAGGGCAGTCGTCGTAGTCTGGCTATGCGTGCTGCGCTGCATAAGGATCTGGCGGTAGCAGATACTAAACTGCAGGCCGCCAGGGCATGGTTTTATGAGGCGATCGATGCCGCCTGGATAGATGCCCAATCAACGGGCGAGTCGCTGGCTCATCGTCGCCGTATTCGTACCGCCAATGTTCACGCTGTCACCACCGCTATCGAAGTCATCGATCGCATGTACACGGTATTAGGGGGTACCTCGGTATTCGAGACGTCTTGTCTGCAACGACACTTCCGGGACGTGCACGTCGCGTCTCAACATATGATGGTGGGGGAACCCGTTATGGAAATGGCGGGCCGTGTCATGCTCGGCTTGGATGATGCAGGTCTGGGGCTGTGACCTAAGAATGCTTATTTAAGGAAAGGAGAATGCATTGGCGTTAAAGTTTGGTCTGGCCACCCCTTCCACGCTCTGGGGGATGGAGCACTCGGAACGTATCAAGACCGTTAAAGATATCGCTGACAGTGGCTTCGATCATCTGTTTATGGCGGATCATGTGTCCTTTCGTAATGGCGCCGGCACCGACGGTTTTGTCGAGGTGGCGGCGTTGTCCCAGCTACACCCCAGTATCGGCGTGATGATCAGTATTTATTTGCTGCCATTGCGCCATCCGCTGCCGGTTGCCAGGCAGCTCGCCAGCATGGCTGGCATTGCGCCAGGGCGCATGACCTTTGGGGTTGGCATAGGCGGGGAGGATCGTCATGAGATCGAAATCTGCGGGGTAGACCCAACCACGCGTGGGGTGCGGACAAACGAATCCCTCGCCATTATCCGCGGCTTGATGAGCGGTGAAACCGTCACGCATCATAGCAACCACTTCAGCCTCGACGAGGCCCGCATTCGACCGACGCCACAGCACGTTATTCCGATTATCGTCGGCGGGCGTTCCAATGCAGCCCTGAAGCGCGCAGCATTGTATGGCGATGGCTGGATAGGCCTGTGGTGCTCTTCGCGTCGCTTTGCCGAAGCGGTCGCAATGGTGGATGACTATGCTCAGGAAGCTGGCCGGACAGCGCCCCAGTGGTGTCATGGTTATCAACCCTGGGTGGGTGTTGACGCCGATCCTGCAAAAGCTCGTGAAGCGGTAAAGCAAGGCATGGAGGCGTTCTATAAGGTGCCTTTCGAGAAGTTTGAGCGTTACACGCCGTCCGGCACACCGCAACAGGTGGCCGAGCAACTGGCACCCTATATCGACGCAGGCTGTCGTATGTTTAACCTTAAGGTATGCGCGCAGAATCCCGAGGACGAAGTGGCGCTTGGCGCTGAGGTGCTTAAGGCCCTCGCCGCACGCTAGCCAGTGTGCTAGTTATACATGGTTGTTGGTGCGGTTTTAACCGGTGCGTATCAGCGAGTATCTTGCAAGAGCTGAATCTCATGGCGCGGTACACCGAGCGCAATTTTTTGCTCGGTTAAGACGCGATAAATCTCACCATTTACCCGGTACTTGGCATCGAAATAACGCACTGTCGGTACCCAACACCGAATGCCAACTTTGATGCCGTTCGATGAGAAATCATCAATGCCTACTTGAGAGGGAGGCTCTTGTGCGACAGCCTCAAGTGTTATCAAGGCTTTCTTCAATACATCGATTGCGTGCACTACGTCTGCGTCGAGGGGCAACGTGATCACGGTTTCAACGAGTTTGAATTCGAAGGAGTTTTCGAGAATTTGACCAACGATTTCGCGATTTGGAATGGTTATCTTCTCGCCATCCTCGGTGGCGAGTACGGTATAGGCGAGCCTGATTTCATCGACCACACCAGCTACA
>JBLHRT010000267.1:0-4155 GCA_047626255.1 Candidatus Azotimanducaceae bacterium | reverse complement strand
CCGCCAGCCCCCCCCCACATCACCTATACGGCGATACTCCAGCGACCAGCCAGCATAGCCCTGCTGGTTAAGCGCCAATGACATGGCGTGACTGCGGACCACGTCGTAGGAATTGAGCCCGCAGCCACCATGAATCAAAACTACCAAGGGCGCCGGCCCCTCTGAGCCGTCAGCGGGCAGCCACAATTCACCGAACTACTGCGCCGCCGAGCCATAAGCGATGATGCCGTCTGGCGCATCGGTCGGCAATGCCAGCACCTCACCGACGTCAACGTGCCGCAGACGGGCTGCGGTTTCCTCGCTCATGGCTGCATCCCCACGCAAGGCATTACGCTAACCATCGTGACACACAGAGCCAGTATTCATCGTCGCATATCCTCTTTTCCCCGGCCTTACACCCTGTTGATAAGTAGTCCGCGACAGCATCAGGCGCCCGACCCTAACTGCGCATCCTTAACCGCGCGAAATCGCGCTTTAATGACTTCGGCGCTCGCCTTCAGATCGACCATAGGTGGCAGGTAACCCGTAGCGTCCTTTTCCAGCCGATGTACCGCTTTGGGCTCCCAATCGGCTAAGGCTGGCACCCAGCGCTTGATGTATAGCGCCTCAGGATCAAACTTGAGTTGCTGCCGCCAGGGATTAAACACCCGGAAGTAGGGCTGCGCATCGGCACCCGTGGATGCAGCCCACTGCCAGCTACCGTTGTTGACACTAGGGTCGAAATCGACCAGATAGCGCTTGAAGAACGCCTCACCCCAACGCCAGTCGATATGCAAATTTTTAACCAAAAAAGAAGCCACCACCATGCGTACCCGATTGTGCATATAGCCGGTGCTAGTCAATTCGTGCATACCCGCATCAACAATCGGAAAGCCTGTCTGGCCCGCGCACCATTGTTCGAACTTCGAGCGATCATGATCCCAAACTATCGCATCATAGACACCTCGGAAGGAATGGCCGAAAACCCGCGGCCGATAGTACGCAATATGCGTATAAAAATCTCGCCAGTACAGTTGGCGTAACATGGGGTGCTGCTCACCCAACGCGTCGGCAATACCATGATAGGCTTCGCGAATAGAACAGGTGCCTAATCTCAGGTGGGCCGATAGATGACTGGTGCCCTTCACGGCGGGGAAATCACGCTCACTGGCGTAGCTCTCCAGTGGCGCTAGATTTGATAGCACTTGCAGTGCGCCAGTGCGACCCGACGCAAATACAGACCCTGAGACTACAGGCGCTGTCGGTCGCGGCATTGTTGGTAATGTTGCGACTAACAGCGGCTCTGCAGACAGGTTAGTGGGCAGCTCTGACTGGGGGGGTGCAACAAACAGCTGACGAGCACGATTGTAAAATGGCGTAAATACCGCGTAGTGCCCACCATCACCCTTGTAGACCTGCTCGGGTTCATTGAGTAAAGCATCACTGATGGTGTGAAAACCGACAGAATGATGACGACAGACGGCGGCCAACGCATCATCGCGACGACGGCTCAAGGGCGTGTAATCACGGTTCACATAAACATCGTGTATCTCACCGGCTGCCAGTATTTTGTCCAGTAGCTGGGTCGGTTTACCCGCCAGAATATTTAACTGGGAACCCTGGGTCTGGAGCTGTCGGTCAAGGTCATCAAGGCTTTCATGTAGAAAGGCGAGCCGATAATTATTTTGCTCGCAACGTGCCAGCAGTGCCTCATCAAAGATGAAACAGGGTATCACCCGGTCTGATCCCCGTGCCGCCTCAAGCAGTCCGGTATTATCGAAAACCCGCAGGTCTCGTCGAAAGATAAACAGGCTTTGCTTCATGTCACATCACTTTTTCATGGGCCACTGGTAGGGAAAATTCTTTGCCATTGGCTTACGCCATCGGGTCGAGCCCGGATCATTAGCAAAAAAACATCGAGCATAGCACCACCCCTGTACCAAAGCGGCATTGCAACCTGACCCACAATAACCCTATTCTTGCACGTCAGTCGGGACCTGCTGTCCTCGCCAAAACCTGCACCACCAAGGAAACATGCTATGCCCAGCCCCCCCATCATAACCCATCCAGACAACATCACATCCGCATGGCTGACCCAGGTATTGCAACACGCCGGGCTCGACGTACGAGTAGATGATATGCAGACGGCGCCTGTTGGCACGGGCCAGGTGGGCGAGAACATTCGTTTTAACTTGACGGGCAGCGGAACTCCCACGTCGGTTATTGGCAAGTTTGCCGCTTTCGATCCCAAGAGCAAGCAAACGGGCATTGATATGCAGACATATCTTCGGGAAGTGTTCTTCTATAAAACACTAAGTTCTGATGTGGACATCCAGATACCGGAAATACTGTTTGCCGACGCCAATCCAGAGAATCACGATTTTGTCATTATCATGGAAGATCTGGCGCCAGGAAAACAAGGCGACCAGCTGGCGGGCTGCGACGTCGACCAGGCCGCAATGGCACTGGAACAACTCGCAAAACTACAAGGACCCCGCTGGGGTGACCGTCGCCTGAAACCCTCCGAGTTACTCGTCGATAATCTTGCCCCAGAAGGCGCCGTCGCCACACAAACCTTCTATCAGACCCTAGAGCCTGCGTTTATGCGACGCTACCACGCTGACATTGAGACAGACCATACCCAGCTGGTAAGTGTTGTGGGCGAGCGCCTAGCCGACAGTCATCTTTTGTACGAGGGACCTAGTGTGCTGAGTCACGGCGACTACCGACTCGACAATATGATGTTCGGCGGCCCCTACCCTCTGGCGGTGGTTGACTGGCAGACAGTATCCCTGAGTAGTCCGTTGCTTGATGTGAGTTACTTTCTAGGCACCTCCTTGGCATCTGAACTAAGGCACAAAGAAGAACAGCAATTGATCAAGCATTATTTGGGCGTGTTGAAATCGTACAGGGTCAATTTGGATTTCAACGAAGCTTTTAAGTCCTACCGCAATTATGCACCCGCGGGCCTAACAATGGCCGTCATTGCCGCCACTATTGTGGATGAAACGCCACGCGGCAATGACATGTTTATGGCCATGGCGGCCCGCAGTTGCCAGATGTGCCTGGAGCTTGACTGGAAAAAACTAACGACTCGTTAACGTGACAATATCATTGTGAAACCAGCACGTCAGGCACAGTGCCATCAACCCCGGAGTCAGGGGATGGGCTGATAAGAACGCAACAAAAAGTCAGCCTGGGTGGCCAACAACAGGGGTAATGGCGCTTCACTCGCGTGGCGTCGACTCCAGGTGAAGGGCGTCATGTCCAACAACGCTTTGATCTGTTCAGGATCGCGCAGCGCCAGCGGAAACTGCAGACGACGCTCGTCAATGCAGCGAAACCCTTCTGGCACAGGCGGGACTTTGTGCTCCTTAGGCTGCGCATAAATATCGGCTTTGAGCTCGAACAGATGACGCGGCCCAGGATAGACCACGATCAACGTGCCCTGGGGCGCCAACACCCGACGCACTTCACCACTGTCACCGGGTGCAAAAATTCGCGTAATGACATCCACCTGCGAATCCTGCACAGGCACATGGAAATTGCTCGCCACAACAAAGGTAATTTCCGGGTGTTGGCGGGCGGCAACACGTAAAGCCATGCGCGAGATATCAACGCCTGCAACCTGTACCAGAGACGAGCTGGCGGACAACCCCTGAGCAAATTGATTCGTGTAGTAACCCTCACCACAACCACAATCGAGCAGTCGGATCGAGGCACGCTCGCGGGTCAACTCATCGATGATCGCTGACATCGCCTGGGCCAAGGGTTGGTAATGACCGGCGCTTAGGAAGCGCTGACGTGCGCCAATCATGTCAGCCGAATCGCCGGGATCACGACTGGCTTTTTGGTTCGCGGGCAACAAATTGACGTAACCCTGGCGCGCCCGATCAAACTCGTGACCGTGCGTGCAGACCCCACCACTCGCAGAAAATGCTAAATCTTCACTACAGACAGGACAGCGCCAGCGCACTTAGACGGCAGGGCTGCTGTCAGCCGGCGTCATGGCGCCCATATAGCGAAATCTAGGCAATATCTTGCCATCAACCACGACCGTCTCGGCAAACATCTCAAGCGGTCTAACCCACCAACTGAAATCCCCATACAAGCACCGATAGACCACCAGCGGCGCCTCGGTTTCGCTATGTCGCGCTACCTCAAACACTTGATATT
>JBLHRT010000266.1:0-4157 GCA_047626255.1 Candidatus Azotimanducaceae bacterium | reverse complement strand
TTCTCACTTCTCGTGGCTTGTATCAGGTGAGTATATCGTTCAGCTCGAAGCTCGGTAGCAAGACTTCATCGATGATGTATACCGGCTACAACACGCTTGATTTGGATACGCCAATTCAGCAGTCTAGTAACATCGACCTGTTAATGCGGCAGTCAACTGAGCAGGTAGAAACTCAGCATATACCTGAGAAATTTGTCGGTGATATGATCATTACCCCCGACTGCCTGATGACCTTCGTTGGTTTTCTAACAGCGCGTATCAGTGATGGACCGCTGGTTTCGGGTACCTCTATGTATAAGGGTAAACTCGATGAGCAGGTCGCCAGTCCGTTACTGACGCTGCATTCAAAGCCCCTTAGTGATGAGCTCTGTGGTGGTTACTGGGTCACGGGTGACGGATATCAGGCTGCCGATTCTGTGGTTATCGACAAAGGTGTGTTGAAGACTTATTTGCTGGGGCTTTACGGAGCTAACAAGACTGGCTTGCCGCGGGCGGTAAACAGCGGTGGTAGTTATATCGCCGAGCCTGGCAGCAGCACATTTGACGAGATGGTGGCTGGCGTCAAAGAAGGTATTTTGATCACCCGTTTCTCTGGTGGTCGGCCGAATGACCGGGGTGATTTTTCGGGTATCGCGAAGAATAGTTATTACATCAAAGACGGTAAAGTACAGTTCCCTATTAAGGAAACTACCGTCAGCGGTAATATGGTTGATCTGCTCAATTCTGTCGATGCGGTTTCAACCGAGCGCCTCAATACTGGTAGTAGTCTATTGCCGTGGATGCGGGTTACCGGTGTGACTGCCAGCTGAGCCAGTCCGAGCTTTGAGTTGCGGTAAGTAGACGTAAAGGCTCAGGGCGCGGGCGACGAAATAGGCATAAAATGCCAGCCAGAGGCCGTGATTGCCAAGGGGCGTTAATACCCACCAGGCCAGCATGAATGCCAGTAGCGATGCGATCATGGCGTTACGCATCTCCCGGGTGCACGTGGCGCCAATAAAGGCACCGTCCAGTAGAAAACAAGGAAAGGCTATGGGCGGTGCCAGCACTGCCCAGAGTAAATAGTGATTGCTGGTTTGTCTGACGACCTCACTGGTGGTCAACAGATGGATGACGCTCGGCCCGCACAGATAGAACAGCAGACTTAACAGGAAGGCTGTTGCCATGCCAATTTCAGTGCTGTAGCGCAGAATTATATCTATGCCCTCTGTATTTTTATGTGTGTTGGTATGGGCATTACCTACGGCATGTCCGACCAATGTTTCTGCCGCTAGGGCGACGCCGTCAAGGAAGAAGGCGGCGAAGGTGACGAACTGCATCAGAATGGCATTACTGGCCAGCAGGACATCACCGGCCTGAGCCCCCTCATTGGTGAACCAAGCAAACGCAAAGACCAGGCACAGAGTGCGAATCATAATGTCGGAATTGACGGTGATCAGGCGTTTGATCGCTGTGATGTTGAGCAGGGCAGACAGTGGCAGGTGTGCAGCAATAGCATCGCGTTGCCATTGTTGTCGGATCATGAAAAATCCGGCCATAAGGGTCAGCACCTCGGCAATAACGGTCGCCCCAGCTACCCCCGCAACTCCCCAGTCAAAGCCAGCGACGAAAACCAAATCAAGGACGATGTTGCTGCCAGCCAGAACTATTTGTAGCAGTAACAAGGCCCGGGTTCGTTGCACGCCCAGCAAGTAACCCATAACTGCAAGGTTAGCCAGGCTGATAGGCGCGCCCCAGATACGAATGGTGCAATAACTCATGGCGGCAGCCTCAACGGCTTGACTGCCCTCAATGAGGTACATGGCGACCTGCAACAAAGGATATTGAAGTGTCATCAAAACCGCGCCGATTGCGGCGCCTGTCAGTAGGGCCCGATAAAACGCGCCTTTGACTTCAAGAGTGTTGCTGGCGCCTGCGGCTTGTGCCACCAGACCTGTAGTGCCCATACGCAGGAATCCAAATCCCCAGTACAGGAAACTAAAGATCATGCCTCCGACGGCGATGGCGCCAAGCAAGGCGGGGTCACCAAGGTTACCTATCACGGCGGTATCAACAAATCCCAGCATAGGTGTCGCAAGGTTAGCGAGGATGATGGGCCAAGCTATAACCGTAATGGCGGTGCGGGTCAGGGGGTAGATTGTTTGCACGAGAGCGATCCAGCGGGGCGGTGGCCGACCTATTCTAGCATTGTATTGATAGCATCAACCGTTTGTATCAATCAGAGCATTGACACGTATGGTCATATTTTGACCATGCTAGCGCAGCGGCTTAATGCATCTGTTTGTTAGTATATGTGGTAAAAGCTATATTTGTGGCGTGAATATGTGTACCTAACATTCACGCCACAGGTGCCCGGTAAAGAAACTAAAGTAGGTTTTGACAGTCAGATAGATGCTATGTTTTGATGCGCTAATAATTAACCCACCGATATTCGGGTTACGGGAAAATCGAAGGAATTTGTAAATGCCAGATGAAGATCAAGTTAAGTTTGTGTTAAGGCTAACTCCAGGAATGCACAAGAAGATTAAGCGAAGCGCTAAATCTAATAATACGTCGATGAACAAGGAGATTACCAATATAGTCTCCGAAGCGTTCAGTAAATCTAGTACTGATAAGATGCTCGGCCAATTGATTTCGATGCTGGAAAAGAAAAAGGTTATTTAGCGCTACAGCTAAACTAGGGTAAATAACCCCGTGAAAGTGATTTGCCGGACCGCTGCATGGCTTAGTCAAGCTGCTCCTCTCCGGTGTCAATATTTTGGCGGTCGTGCGTTTGGCTCGATATGTTCAGTACTTCTTAGATCCGCTCGGCTACAGAGTTTTAGTCGCCGTGTACACGCGAGTCAGCGTCGTCAGCCAGCACAGACCACCGAATATCAGGGCGAAGATCCAGAAGGCGCTCGGAAACAAACACATCAACATCAGGCAGGTGATTGTCTCAAAGCCTTCCGTCAAACCGCCAAGATAATATAAAGATTTTTGGCCGCGCGAACTCGTGGTTAATCCGCGTTTGGCGGCAAATGTCGAATAGGCAAGAAAGCTTGAGCCTGTGCCTATAAAACTGAAAATCAAGAAGGCGCCGGCGGTGGCATGACCGGGTTGGGCGAGCACAAAGCCAAAGATAATAGCCGAGTAAAAAATGAAATCCAAAACAATATCTAGGTAGCCGCCTAGATCAGTGACGTGAGTAAAGCGTGCTACCGCACCATCAAGGCCATCACAAACTCTACTCAGCAGTATTAGTCCCAGTCCTAACAGGTACGCCTGTAATGCAATACTTAGCATCGCTGTCATGCCCAGGCCAAAGCCCAGCATTGTGACGTGGTTGGCGGTCACCCCACGCAAGGCAAGAAAATTTCCGGCTATATTCAGCGGCGGGTCAATCCATCGACGAATTTGTGCATCAATCATCAATAGACCTGCGAGAGCGTTGCCTTGATTGACTGAGCAAACCGCTGAGACTAATGCCGATACCAAGGAACAACATCGCGGGTGCAAGTAACTGCCACAGCGTTGGCGCGACGCCGGATATCAGCACGGCCGTCGCTGGTGCGTCAGGATCGTAGGCGATGTTGTGTAGACTGGCTGGCGAGAATATAGCGAGTCGCTGCTCTGCCTCATCGAGTGAGAGAAAGGGAATGTCTTTGAGATAAACCGTGTCACCGGTGTAAGTCGCGCCATCGACCTGATAGCGATAAGAGACTACCGTATGATAGAACGCTGCGTCCTTATCGAACGGGTGGGACGTTGTGTAGCCGAGTTCGGCGTTATAAATCATGCCCTGAGTGGTGGGCCAGTTTTGCGTCGCCATGCCTTGGTAAAAATTTAGCCCCAGCCAACTGGTGACGACGCCACCGCCAGTCATGAGGAGGAAGCCAACCACCTTGCGATAATCAACCTTGCGGTGACGCATCGCCACTAGTTATCACTCCCCTGAGGCTCACCCTTTGTTTCTGCGCGTCGGTAAGCCAGTTGTTTGAGAATCTCAGCATGTTGTTGTCGATCCAGGTCATAGTGTGTCATACACCACACAGCGATCACAGCAAACCCAGAGACAATGGGGCCGAAGAGCATGCCTAGCTCAAACAGGGTTTCGGCGGGAATATCGGCGGCCGAGGTAATCCTCGATCCCGCAGGCCAGTCAATCACATCGAGTGCCA
>JBLHRT010000265.1:0-4180 GCA_047626255.1 Candidatus Azotimanducaceae bacterium | reverse complement strand
CCTGGCAGGTATGTGCTGGAGTAATGGCCGCGTCCAGATACGACGAACTTAAGCTCAGATTAAGCTCTACAGAAATGATAATAATCAATCAGATGAGAGGGATACATGGCAACTTACATCATGTTAAGCACGTTAACTGACGACGGCCGCAAGACACTCAAAGAGCGCCCCGAGCGTTTGAAAGAGGTTAACAAGGAAGTTGAGTCGATGGGCGCTCGGGTGCTTTCTCAGTACGCCGTGATGGGCGGCTATGACTTCGTCAATATCATCGAGGCGCCCACCAACGAGGTTATGGCGCGACTCGCGGTGGAGCTTGGTTCACGAGGTTCCATCAAGATCACCACACTCCCCGCCATCAGCGTCGATGACTTTGTCGGTATTCTATCGGGACAAGCACCCGGCGGGGACTAGCTCATGCCTGTCTATGTCCTATTGTCGCGCCTTCGCGGCGAAGCAATGAAGGAAATTATCAAACAACCCGATAAGTTACGGGGCGTTCGACGAGTGCTCGAGGAATATGAAGCCACTATCCTTGAGGACTACCATCTACTGGGCGAGTACGATCACTGTACCGTGTTTGAGGTCTCAGATAACTCCCGGGCGCAGAAAGCCGCCTTGCATGAAGAGCTGACGAGCGCCGAGGATACGACCTTGCTCGCGGCTATCGATTTCCCGCTATTCCAGCGTATGGTCAGCCAAGAGATTCGCACCGATGGTCCCCATCGCTGGCAGGTAAAATGGTGGGCTAAATTGGTGCGTCTGGCATTTCGCTGGTATCACTTTTCCAAGCACATGTGGCGCTATGCCAAACCGTTCACCGTCACGGGGATAGAGAACTTCAACGGGATTGATGGACCGAGTATTTCTGTGGCGAATCACACCAGCCATTTTGATGCGCTGGCGTTATTCCATTGCTTGCCTCAACGGGTGAAGTGGAACATCTATTTTGGCGCAGCAGCAGATCGCTGGTTTCTCAAAAATGGCGGTGGCCGCAAGGAACTGGCCCTGCAGCCTTGGTATAACTCGTTGATTGGCGGTAACTTTCCGATTCGGCGAGGTGGCGGATCAGCGACACTGGATTATTCTAAATGGTTGTTAGAGCAGGGCGCTAACCTAGCGATTTTTCCTGAGGGCACTCGCTCTACCAGTCGCAAGTTGTCACGCTTCAAGCATGGGGTGTCGATTCTGGCGCTGGATTGTAACGTGCCCGTGGTGCCTGTTTATTTGACGGGACTGGCGAAGTTACGTCCTAAAGGATCGCGGGAAGTCACCCCTGGGCCGGTAACGGCGAACATTCAGCCGCCCATTTATCTGCCTGAAGGCACATCCGTGCCTGACGCGACACTCATCATATACAATGCGTTGAACACGGTTCATCAGCGGGTGTTGACCTACGGCCCTGACGCAGCACGATGGGATTATGTGGTTGATCCCAGCCAAGCGCCAGTGCCTGAGACTAGAGATTCCGCGGACGGCAGCTAAGCCGCGCCGTGGATGTCAGGTTGCCGAGACTGCGGGAAAGCGCGCGTCTAGCCAGGTAAGCGTGTCGTCGATGACCTCGCCGCGGTTTGTCTCGTTGAGCATCTCATGACGACCATCAGCATAAAATCGGGTCTGCACGTCCAGACCTGCCTGCTGATAGCGCTTGAGCAGGCGGTTCATATCACGCATTTCATTGTGAACCGGATCGGCACTGCCAGAGAACATGTAGAGCGGCAGGCGCGTCGGAATCTGCGCGACGCTGGCTTTGCGCTGAGTCCATGCTGCACCGTTAAAGATGTGCTTTAAACTTGCTGGGAAGGGCACAAAGCCGCATAGGGGGTCGTCTACATACGCCTGTACCTGATCACTGTCTCGGCTCAGCCACTCAAATCCGCTGGGGTTGTTAGTGCCTTCTTCGAACGCTTTATTGGCGCTACCGAAGATGACATTCTGCAATACGGCACTTTCCTTCAATGGACCGAGTCGCCATGCCTCGAATCGACACACTAAGCGCAGCACCCAAGACAAGACGGGATGGGCAAATCCGGGGCTGCCAGAGATCACGACAGCAGCCAGTGTGTCACCGTACAGGGTGATATACTGTTCAGCCAGCATGGATCCCATGCTGTGACCAAACAACACCAGAGGGATTCCAGGGTAGTCTCTGGCATATTGCTGATTCATTTCCAGCAGATCTGCCAAGGCCCGATTCCAGCCATCCGCGCCAAAATCACCTAATTGGCTGGCTGTTCTGCCGTGGCCCCGGTGATCGTCCATATAGACCGCATAACCGGCGTTGGTAAACTGCTCGGCGGTCCAGTGATACCGACCACTGTGCTCACCCATGCCATGGGCAAGGTGAATAATCGCCCGGGGCGAGCCATCCGGTAGCCAGCGATAACAGAAGACCCCGTGGCCATCACTGGCGGTAAACGTAAATGTTGAGTGTGACGTGCTCACGGTGCCCCATGCCGCAGCAGACGTTCAATAGCCTGGGCAACACCATCCTCGGTATTAGCCGCAGTCACGGTCGTAGCGGCCTTTTTCACGGCGTCGCTCGCCTGGCCCATGGCCACCGAGGTGCCACTGACTTTAAACATCTCGATATCGTTTTCAGCATCACCAAAGGTAATCACCTCAGCCGGGTTTATGCCCAGGTGTTGGCAGCTGACGAGTAGGGCCTCACCCTTGTTGGCCGCCTTGGCGGTCACCGTAATGACGATCTTGCCGGTGGGGCCAATGGAGTCATAAATATTCACCTGATCAGCATAACGCGCTTTCATATCGCCTTTGATCATGGCCGTGATTGCCGATCCTTGAATCGCAGCGATGCGCGGCGCGGCATGATCGATTGTTGACAGCTGAGGCGCCCAGCGCATCTCACTGGATAGCAGGCTGGGGTCGGGCTCGCCGTCGAGCTTGAGAATTACCTCATCCTTGATGGTCACGGTGGCGATACAGCGCTCGGTATTGCACAGCGCGTAGAGTTCTTCGACAAAGTCGGTAGGCAGGCGGTGGTCAAAAATGTCCTGGCCCGTTTCAGGCAGATAGACCTGCGCGCCGCTGCAGGCAATGATTGGCTGCTTTAGGCCGATCTGATCAGCAATCCGCTGCGCCATATGGCGCCAACGGGCGGTGGCAATGATGACCGCCAGGCCTGCTTTGTGGGCAGCGGCGACGGCATCTCGATTACGCAGCGACAGATCTTCACCGACGAGCAATGTGCCGTCTAGATCAATCGCTAAGGCTGTATATGTCATGCTAAAACCCGATACTGGACAAGTTGAGGCAACGCTATCATGATCACTGTCATTAGGCCATCATCAGGTCTTCAATGCGCGGTTTGGTGCCGGTTCTGGCGGGCCCGCAGTTAACCCATAAGTGCAGACAGGAGACCAACACCGTGAGTCATGCAATCTGGCTGGCACAAGTTGAAGAAGACATTATCGAGCCCGACCTAGCCATTATTGATCCTCATCACCATCTCTGGGACTACCCAGGAAGTCGTTATCTACTCGACGACTACCTGCGAGATACGGGCTCAGGGCATCGTATCGAAAAAACCGTATTCGTCGAATGTGGCGCTATGTATCGCTCTGCTGGTGACCTAGGAGCTGGTACGAAGAACATGCGGCCTGTGGGTGAAGTAGAGTTCGCCCAGGGTGTCGCTGCCATGAGTGCTAGCGGGCAGTATGGGCCGACACGGGTTGCCAGTAGCATTGTCGGGCACGCTGACCTGACCCTGGGCCGCGGCGTCAAACCTGTGCTGCAGGCTCTTATGGCCGCCAGTCCTAATCGCTTTCGTGGCATTCGCCATGGCGCCGGCTGGCACGCGTCACCGGCTATCCGTAACTCCCACAGCCATCCCATGCAGAGCCTGATGCTGGATGCTACATTCCGCGAGGGGTTTGCGGTGCTTGGTGAATTGGGTTTGAGCTTTGATGCGTTCTTTTACCACCATCAACTGGGGGAGTTCGCTGACCTGGCGCGCGCCTTTCCTGACGTCACTATTATTCTTGACCACTTTGGCGGCCCCCTTGGTATAGGCCCCTACGCGAATCAGCAGAGTGCCGTCTTTTCAGCGTGGCAAGACAGTGTCGCTGAACTAACTGACTGTCAGAACGTATACTTTAAACTTGGCGGCATCAATATGAAGGTCAATGGCTATGAGTGGCACAAACGGGCGCTACCGCCAACC
>JBLHRT010000264.1:0-4210 GCA_047626255.1 Candidatus Azotimanducaceae bacterium | reverse complement strand
TGTCCGCACGATTTCGGGGCGTATCAATCATGCCCGGCATCACACAATTGACATTGATCCCTTGTCCGCGCAACTCCAACGCCATACTTTCCGAGAGGCGTATCACCGCCGCTTTCGACGCGATATACGGTCCCATGTTGGCTGCTCCGGCATGTGCCTTCGCGGCAACATTGACCACCTTGCCACCGCCACCGCCACGAGCGAGCATGGACGGAATCACCGCGGCACTCATATTCAGAATGGAACGCGTATTGAGATTAAATAGAAAGTCCCAGGTAACATCAGACGTTTCGTGCACTGCATCGCCCATTAAAAAACCACCCGCGGCGTTGCACATAATGTTGATGGGACCCAGTGTTGACTCTACTGCCGACACCGCCTCAACACAGCTATCACGCTGAGTAAGGTCACAAGGCACATAACAGTGTTGCGCGGCAGGCTCTGGGTAAGCCTTGCTCAGGCTTGCTTCGCTGGTGCCTAAGACGCCCACAAGGCCACCGCGCTGAGTAAACCAGCTAACGACAGCTTGACCTAGTATGCCTGTAGCGCCGGTGACGATAATCACCTGACCGTCAAAGGATGTTTGTGAACTCATACTATGCCTCTTTTAATATGGTTGTCTTGATAGAACGCGCGCTATATGGCTGTTGTTCTGTGAGCCCAGACCAAAACTAGCGCACCATTGTGTTAGCGCCAGATGCTAACCGGTGCCAAAGATCGCCTTAAACAGGTAGAAAAACATGATGGAGAGCCCAGCGCCGGCGGGTAATGTCACCAACCAAGAAACAAAGATCGTACCGACCACACGCAGGTTCAGCGCCGCAATACCACGTGCCATACCAACGCCCAACACCGCACCTACTAGCGTATGGGTGGTGGAGATAGGCAAACTTGCTCCGGAGGCAACGACCACGGTGGTTGCTGCCGCGAGTTCTGCCGCAAAGCCGCTGCTGGGCGTTAACTCGGTAATATGAGTACCAATGGTCTGCATGACGCGATAGCCATACAGTGCCAAGCCGGCAACGATACCAACGCCACCGAGTAGCAGTATCCAACTGGGAGTCGCTGACTTGGCGCCGATTTCCCCACCACTTGTGATAATACCGTTGACCGCCGCCAGTGGCCCGATCGCATTAGCCACATCATTAGAGCCGTGTGCAAACGCCATAGAACACGCGGTAAAGATCATCATCACAGCGAAAATACGCTCAACATTCACCAGATCCAATTGATCCGAACGAGTGACACGTTTAATTCGACTCAGTCCAACAAAGCCTAAAATCATGATAATGAAGGCGACGCCCGCAGAGTAAACCAGTGACTCAGCAAAACTGATATCCAGACCGATATGTTTCAGTCCTTTAGTCAGGGTCACCATGGAAATCATATAACCGACAAAAAACAGGTAGATCGGCAGATAGCGCTTGGCAGCGACAAACGCATCAGGAGCCCCAAAAATAAACCGGCGAATACTCAGGGAGATAATAAATGCCATGGTACCTGCCAGCACTGGCGAGACCACCCAGCTGGAGACAATCTCACCCACAGCACCCCACTTCACGGCATCAACCGATATACCCACCGATGCAAAACCAACAATGGCACCCACGATGCTGTGGGTCGTTGATACGGGCCAGCCATAGATAGACGCTATCATTAGCCAGGTACCGGCCGCCAATAACGAGGCCATCATGCCGTAGACCAGCAACTCTGGGCTGGTGGCCAGTAATTCTGGGTCAATAATGCCCTTGCGAATGGTCGAGGTCACCTCACCGCCCGCAAGGTAGGCACCAGCAAATTCAAACACCATGGCGATCAAAATCGCCTGCTTGATGGTTATCGCCTTGGAACCCACCGAGGTCCCCATGGCGTTGGCAACATCATTTGCACCTACGCCCCAAGCCATGAAAAAACCAAACAAAATCGCCAGCAGCAGTAGCGTACTGCCGTAATCTTCAATCACACCCATGAGGTTATACCTGTGTCACTTATTCGTTAAAAGAGTCTGACGTTGCCTTATCGCGCAATAAGATAAAGCATACGGTTGCCGACAGTTTGTGATTTGTCAGCAAGATCGCCAACCCATTCGATCACGCGATACAAAAACATAACATCCACTGGGTCCAGGGTCTTCTCCATGGAATACAACAACCGTGTGAGTTCACTTTCTTTAATATCAGCTTCATGTTCTACCTCACCTAAGCGGGTGATCATCCCTGATATCAAGTCGACTTCTTTGCCGCTGAAACCGGTCGTAATAAGCTCATCAAGCTCGTTCAATGCTTCCAGAGCAATGGCTGAGGGCTTCACGGACCACTGCACCAATTCTCGCATAGCGGGGACTAAGGCCTCGGGAATAACCATCTGCCGGCCGCTGGTGAGACCAACGATATGCTTGGCGAGGTTCGGTATACGATCCTGAGCGTGCAGCAGTTCGAGCAAATCGGTTCGCGACACGGGCATAAACAGGCTGCGGGGTAATGTCAGGCGGATCTTACGCTTGAGTTCATCTGCATCATCCTCGAGCTGATTAATACCAGCCCCAAGCTTGCCCGCGAGACCCCAGTCACCCGCCATAACGGCATCCATGTACCCTTGAATCTCTGTGGCGGCCTGACAGGCGACTTTCATATGCGCCTGCATCGGCGCAATGGGAGAGCGCGAAAATAGCTGATTGAATAGTGGACTGATGGCCATAAGAATTTCCAAAAATGTGTCTGCGGCATTATAGGCAAGAATGATGATGTTTGTACCCATTCGGCCAACTAAAACCTGCCTGTTAAGACTGATAGCCACATACCTGCCAAAATCCACGATATCTGCGGGTCCAAGCGCCCTACTCAGGAAATGCTTGCCTGCTGTTTAATCTGCCAGGCATCAAGTGCCTGCCGGGCCTTCTCAGCGCCACTCATGGGCTGATCCGTGCGGGCAGCAAGCTCGACAACGTAACCATTAGGGTCTCTAAAATAAATAGACCGGATGGCGCCATGATCGGCGATACCCCGTGTTTCGATGCCCGCGGCAGGGCCTTTCTCAAACATGTCTTGTAAGGTCAACGGGTCTACCGATAAAGCTATATGCAGGTCGAAGTCATGCTGCTGCTTGAATTCAAAGGGCTGATCTGGATGCTCGAAGAAGGCAATACAGCTGCCGTCCTGCATCTGATAAAAGCTGTGTAGGACCCCTGTGGGGCGCCCTGTTTTCGTGAGATTGATCTCGAAAGCTTCGACGAGCGGTAGTCCGAGAAAATCTTCATAAAACTGCCGCGTTAACTCTGAATTTTGGCATCGATAGGCGGCGTGGTCGAGTCTTTGTATATTTGCCATGGCGTTGTCCCCTTGGTCATTCGTAGGCTGCGCGGGAGGTATCGCTGTCACGTAAAATTGTTGGGATATTATAACGCCTATGTGGTATAAACTGCGCGCCTATGAGCCAACTCGATACCAAATCTACAGAACCTAACCACCGCGAACGCTGGCTGGATGGTTTTGCTGTGCTTCTTTCGGGTACCTGCATGGTACATTGCTTGGTGCTGCCACTTTTGGTGACGGTGGTGCCGATCATGCAAGGCAACAGCCTGCTTGATGAGCAAACCTTCCACTTAATCATGTTGCTGTTTATTCTGCCGACGAGCTTGATTGCGTTGACGATTGGCTGCCGCAAGCACAAGGATCGTTTGACGATGGTTCTTGGCGGGATTGGCTTGTCTGTTTTGACGTTTACGGCGTTATTCGGGCATGAGGTGTTTGGATTGGTGGGTGAGAGGTATGTGACGACGGGTGGCGGTTTGATTCTAGCGTTGGCGCATATTCAGAATTTTCGACAATGTCGGTCGGTGGATTGTCAGCACGACGATTGATGCTATTTAGCTCAAGTTCATGTGGATCTGAGTAAGGGCATTGCAGGGATAAGGCGCTGGACTCGCGCGTCGCGCGCCACGTTGGCCCTCCGGGCTTCCCTCACTGCCTCTTGAGCCATAAAGCGGTCTCAATCGTTGATCGGCTGCCTTAGGCAATGCGCTCCTTGCAAATCCATCGCCTTATCCCTGCAATCCCCCTGTGATTTATCCTGAAGTTTGGTATTGATGATTCTTTGGGGTTGTAAGACCTTTTAGTGCACCTCGACTCCAATCCCGACTCCACGGGGCCTCAACTCCACGTTCTGTTCAGATAGAATTCTGGGGGCAAGCGTTGGAGCGCGAGTGACTAGT
>JBLHRT010000263.1:0-4226 GCA_047626255.1 Candidatus Azotimanducaceae bacterium | reverse complement strand
CCTGATGCGGAGCGTGAATCAGGCCTGGGCAAGCACCGTGGCAATCCAGCGATCAACCTGACGTTCCAGAAGGGGCAAGGGCAGAGCACCGCTGCCTAGGATCGTGTCATGGAAACCGCGAATATCAAACTTGTCACCCAGCGTCATTTCGGCTTTTTGACGCAGCGCCATGATTTTCATCATACCAATCTTGTAGCTCAGCGCTTGTGCAGGGATGACGATATAGCGTTGAATCTCTGATGTGACGCTTTCAAGCGGTTCAGGCGAGTTTGCCATGAAATAATCGATGGCCTGTTGCTCCGTCCAGCCTTTGGTATGCAAGCCCGTGTCAACCACCAACCTTACCGCCCGCCAAATCTCTGAGGTCATCTGGCCAAAGCGCGTATAAGGGTCGGGGTAGGCGCCGGGAATTTCACGAGCAAGTACCTCAGCATACAGTGCCCAGCCTTCCGAGTAGGCGGTGGAGCGTGCCTGGGTACGAAACTTCGGCATGTCTTGGCGTTCTTGGGCGATAGATATCTGCATATGGTGGCCCGGTATACCTTCATGATAGGCGATCGCTTCAACCTGGTTTTTCGGCATGGCGGTCATGTCAGACAGGTGAGCGTAGTAGATGCCAGGGCGACTGCCGTCAGGTGTGCCTGAGTAGTAGTGCTGTGCGGCGCCGTCCCGTTCGCGAAACGCTTCCACACGTTTAACGATGAGATCTGCCTTTGGCAAAATACCAAAGAAGTCAGGTAGCTGCGTTTTCATCGATTCGATGGCCTTGGTTGCGCCCTCGATATACGCCAAGCGACCCTCGTCTGTGTCTGGGAAGTAGTTAAATTTGCCGTCGCGCACATGCTCAAAGAAGGCCGCGAGATCGCCCTCGAATTCCACGTCCTGCATGATAGATAGCATCTCGACGCGAATCCGCGCGATCTCATCGAGGCCAATCTGGTGGATTTCGTCCGCCGTCATGGTCGTCGATGTCTGGTTCTGCACACGATATCGGTAGTAGGCGGCGCCGTTCGGTTGGCTGCCGATACCGGAAGACACGGTAGGGATTTTATCCTTCTGCGCTTCTGACCAATCGATGATGCGTTGGTAGGCGGGTTGGAAGTTTTCTATGAGTGCAGTTCTGGCCTTGGCCTGTAGGCTGTCAGCCTGTGTTTGGCTAATACTGCCAGCCTCGAGCAGTGTCTTGATTTCTTGTTTGATGTCCGCCCAAAGAGCACTGTCTTCAATGACGCTGTCTTCAATGACACTGCCATCAACGGTGCTGCCTTGGCTCGGTTGTGCTGACTGGAAAGGCGCGCCGCTAATAATGGCGCGTGTTTGCTTAATAACACCGTCAATGGCAAAGCCAGGCGTTGTCACCCCTAGCGCGGAAGACTTTCGAGCGATGGCCAAGGCTTCATTGACCCTGAGTTCAGTGGCCTTTATGCGAGATATGTAGGCGTCGACATCAGCGGCATTATCAACCTTGTGAAAATTGATGAGGAAAGTAGGGAAAAAACTCTGCACCCCGTTCATCTGATCGAAAAATAGGCCATCGTAGAAAAACTGCTCTTCCAACACCATTTGTTCGTATTGGTAGGTCCACAAGTCATAGGACACCTGTTCACTGGGAGTCAGGGCTTCATAGTCATACAGCTTATGCAGGTCGGCGACGGTTTGTTTCTTCAAGGCCAATTGCTCGAGAAAGACGTCGTAGGTAAATGCTTCAATTTCGTCGTTGCGGTCTTTACGCCCTTGAAATGCCATGCTTGTGGGTGATTGCTGCAGTTCTTGCTCATACTTCAGGTCGAACCAGTCATTGATCGATAGGTTTTCGGTCGCTGATTCGGCCGTTTCAATGGGTTTCTCAGGGCTGCAGGCGCCGACGAGAAAGCACAGGGTGAGTAAGGACAAGCTGCGCAGTGTTGATAACATCATAGAAGCGTTCACTTTTTTGGAGGTGATGGCAAGATAAGACAAGGTTGAATAGTAACTGATGGGCGGCATTCAGGCGAGAGGGCGGGCAAGGCTGCGCTGTTGCCGATAACAATTATAGCAGTATGATACGCGACCGGTCTTTTGATCATGAGGTTTCCTGAATGCGCATAATCGGAAAAATCGTTGGGGGTACGCTTGGCTATGTGCTCGGCGGCCCCTTTGCGGGTCCCTGGGCGGCATTGGCGGGCATTGCCCTGGGGCATCAGCTGCTGGACCGTCCGCCACGTGAGTTTTTTGGTGTGGCGCTGTCTGAGCGTGATCTTAAAAACAGTGTCTTCTTTACCGCGACGTTTGCCATGCTGGGTAAGCTGGCGCAGGCCGATGGTCGTGTGAGCGATACAGAGTTTGCGGCGGTGCGAGCGATTATCCAGGAAAAATTCAAGCTCTCTTCCGCCTCGGCGGACCAAGCTTATCAAACCTTTAAGGATTCGGTCAGTCAGTCAGACAGCTTTGAAACCCATGCCCGGGCATTCTACTCGCAGTTCAGTGACGCCCCGGAGGCGCTGGCGAGCATGCTCGAAGTCATGTTGATTCTTGCCCATGCAGACTTTGATTATGACGCCAATGAAGAGTCGTTGATCAAGTCGGCGGCGACGATATTCGGGCTCGCCGATGAATATCCGGTGATCCTCGCGGTCTACCAATCGACGCCCGATAACCTCGAGCACTGCTATCAATTGCTTGATCTGTCGATAGAGGCGGGCGACAACGATGTGCAGCAACGTTATGAGCATCTGCTACGTGAGCATGATCCGCAATTACTTTTGGCCGAGGGCGTGCCGCAAGAAATGACCGCTATCGCGGCAGAAAAACATGCCCAAATTCAGCTCGCGTATGAGCACATTCAACAATCCCGTCGAGTCCGTAGCGGAGTGGCAGACATATGAGTTTCTCTTGGATAAGCAGACTGCATACAACCCGATTTTTCCTGCCTAGCCTTATTGTATTGGCAGGGGTTGCTGTCGCTTATGGCTTGAGTTTGATGTCCTCGTCGACAGTGACGCAAGAGCCCGTTGTGCAGATCATCTCAGTCGATGCTATCCGGCTTGTCAACTCGCCTCTGACCATGACGGTCGAGACCCAGGGTGAAGTTGTGGCGAAGACCCGCACCAGTCTGGTGGCAGAAGTGTCTGGGGTGGTGACGTCCATCGATGAGCGGTTCGTGGCTGGCGGTACCTTCAATGCTGGTGATGTGCTCGTGACGATTGATGACAGGAATTATTTGGCCGAGGTTCAAAAAAGTCGAGCGAGTGTTGCGACGTCGAATCTAAAACTGGCTGAGCAAGAAGGGTTGGCAGCGTATGTGGCGACCGAGTGGCAGCATAGTCGAGGTGGGGCGCAACCTTCCGACTTGGCGCTGCGCAAGCCACAAATCAATGAAGCCAAGGCCAATCTGGCATTTTCAGAGGCAGACTTAATACGCAAGCAAGGCGATTTGCAACGCACTCGACTGCAAGCGCCATATAACGGTCTTGTTGAGGCGCGGAATGTTAATATCGGCCAGTACGTGACGCCCGGTACGCCGATAGGGGTGATATTTGCTATGGACGTGGTGGAGGTACGACTGCCGATTCCACTCCATGACGCCGAATTTCTTGATCTGCCTGATGTGACGACTAACGACACGCATACAATAGCCGCGCGCCTCGACTCCATTGTCCTGCCTGGTCAAGCTAGCTGGGAGGCTGAGATTGTTCGTGTTGAGGCCGTTATGGATCGAAAGAATCGGGTGCTCTATGCGATAGCCCAAGTGCGTGACCCCTATACAGCGGGCGGCGCGCCCTTACGCGTCGGCAATTATGTGAAGGCCAGTATTGCGGGTCGGCAGTTCGACGCGATGGCGCGCATTCCACGGTCGGCAGTGCGGCCAGGGAACAAGATTTGGATTATTGATAGCGACAGTCGTCTGACGCAACGCCACATTCAATCTGTGCGGGCGGATGAGGATTTTGTCTACGTGGATAGTGGGGTGGATGACGGTGAGCTGTTGCTGATGACGCCGCTGGATAATCCGCTGCCCGGTATGCAGGTCAACTATACTTTGCTGGATGAAGAGCCATTGCTGGATAAAGCGGCGTTATTGAATAAAGAGCCACAAGTGACAGGCCTTAACAATGACTGATTCCCCCCATAGCCCGTCCTCTAAAAACCCGCCGCGAAAAGTAGAGCCAGTACCGACTGGTATTATTGCCTGGTTCATCCGCAACCCCGTTGCCGCGAATCTGTTGATGATGCTGATTGTCATTATG
>JBLHRT010000262.1:0-4232 GCA_047626255.1 Candidatus Azotimanducaceae bacterium | reverse complement strand
TGTCGAGCTGAAAGTCTGCCAGTTCGAACCGATCGCCCGTGGAGAGAATGACCGCGCGCTCAAGCGCGTGCTTAAGCGCGCGAATGTTACCGGGCCAGGTGTAGTGTTTCAGCCCCGCGAGGGTGTTTGCTGCAAAATTTTTGTCAGTTCGGCCATATTTCTTGCTGTAGGTCCTTGCGTAGTGACGGGCGATGACCTCAATATCATCTGGGCGTTCACGCAAGGGCGGTAGATGTATTTCCACGGTGTTGAGGCGAAACAGCAGATCCTGCCGAAATAGCCTCTCATCGCGCAGCTCAACGCTCGGCCTGTTAGTCGCCGCGATCACGCGAATATCAACATCAATGGTTTTGTTTGCGCCAACCGGTGTGACCTGCCGTGATTCAAGAACGGTGAGCAGCTTGGCCTGCAAGTGCAGCGGCAGGTTGCCAATTTCATCAAGAAATACAGTCCCCCCGTTGGCGGCCTCCATGCGACCGATACGATCCTCGCGCGCATCGGTAAAGGCGCCTTTTTTGTGTCCGAACAATTCTGATTCAAACAGACTCTCGGTCAGCGATCCCAAATCGACGGTGATAAAAACCTTATCAGCTCGCTCTGACTGCTGGTGTATGGCGCGTGCCACAAGTTCTTTACCTGTACCGTTCTCTCCAAGAATAAGCACGTTAGCAGCCGTTGGTGCTGCCCGGCTGATCAGCGAGTTTACATGCCGTAGGGGTTCGGAATCACCCAGCATGGGTTGGGTGCTGCCTTTCACCGCGGCCGAGAGTGCGGCGTTTGACTTTTGCAAGGCGCGTGCGACGTCACGGGTTTGCTTGAGTTTTGTGGCGGTAGACAATGTCGCCAGCAAGCGCTCATTCTCCCAGGGTTTCATCACGAAGTCAGTGGCGCCGATTTGCATGGCTTTTACCGCGACATTGACGCCGCCGTGAGCGGTGATCATCACGACCACCGCGTCGGGGTCAATCTTGACGATACGCGCTAACCACTCAAATCCCTGTTCGCCCGATGATTCACCGGGACCGAAATTCATATCCAGCAGAATGCTGTCATAGTCCTGCTGGGCCATAAGCGTGGGCACTTGGGTCGGGTCGTTGGTGGTGTCGACCCGAGCATAGTGACGCTTGAGCAGCAGCTTGCCGGCGGTAAGGATGTCGTCGTCATCATCTATGATCAATATGGCGCCGGTGCGCATGCGTAGGTCCGCTTGGCTGTCGAAGAGGTAGGCATTATGACTCGGAGACTGTCCATAAATGAACACCTGATTGTCCGATTTCGAACACTTATATGACGTGAGCTCAGTGAAAAATAGAAAATAGCTAACAAATACAATGGGGTAGCGATATGGCCCGGTGTTTGCAATAACTGACCTCACAAGTCTACTTTACGCATGGCAACGACTATGGAACAGAACAAGCAATCTTCCGCACAGGGACCCAAGGCCGTACAGTTGTCTGCCGAGCAAATATCTGCACAGCCTCTGAAGCTGGACCGGGCCATCGGCGGCGCAGGAATGGATCGCAAGGTCGGTAAGTCCACGTGGCAGAAAACGCGGCGCTGGCTGCCCATGTTGGTGGGTGCCCTGCTGTTGTTGATGCTGTTTGGCTACATTGCGATTGAGAGCCGTGATCGCAGCTACAGTATTGGTAGCAACCAGGTGTTAGTGGCACCGGTCACGAGTGGTGTTTTTGAAGACTTCATTCCTATTCGCGGCCGCGTCACACCGAAAAAGACAGTCTATCTGGATGCGGTGGAAGGTGGTCAGGTCGAGCAACGTCTGGTAGAAGACGGCGCCATGGTGGCCGAGGGCGATTTGATTGTGGTGTTGTCGAACAGCACGTTGCAACTTGATGTGGTACGCAACGAGGCCATTGTCACCGAGCAACTCAACAATATGCGTAGCCTCGAGTTGCAACTGGAACAGAATCGCCTGCGGCATCGTCGAGCCCTTGTCGATAGTGACTATCAGATCCAGCGCCTGGGTCGTCAGGTAACGCGTTTGACGGACCTAGATAAAAGCGGTGTCGCTAGCAAGAGTCAGCTGGAAGATGCCACAGATGAGTTGGTATACCAGCAGGCGAGTCGTCAGGTCACTCTTTCGAGTCAAGCAACGGATGCACGTTTGCAAGATGCCCAGCTTGAATTTTTGCGCAGATCTGCGCTGCAGTTAGAGCGTAGTCTGGCTATCTCCCGAAAGAACCTGGATGCGTTGAACGTGCGTGCGCCTATTGCCGGCGAGGTATCGGGCTTGATCGTTGAAGTAGGTCAGAGCATCGCCCGTGGCGGCCGTATTGGCCAACTCGATGACCCGGCTAACTTTAAGCTGCGTGCGAGCCTTGACGAGTATTACCTAAATCGTGTGGATATTGGCCAGTCAGCTTTTTTTGAGCGTGGCCGTACAGACTACGAGCTGACCGTTAGTAAGCTGTATCCGCAGGTCAAGAATGGTCAGTTTGAAATTGATTTGTTGTTTGTCGGCGCAGAGCCAACCCAGATTCGCCGCGGCCAAACGCTGCAGGGCAAGCTCACGCTTGGCGATCCGGCACCCGCAAAACTGATCGCTAATGGCGCCTTCTACCAAGATACGGGCGGTAACTGGCTGTTTGTACTGACCGCTGATGGCAGCCAAGCGGTACGTCGTAATGTCAAGCTGGGCCGCCGTAATGCGCGCTTCATTGAGGTGCTCGATGGTCTGGATGTGGGCGAGCAAGTCATTACCAGTAGCTACGGCAGCTTTGGTGAGATCGATCGACTGAAGCTGACGCAAGACTAACTCTATTTTACGGGCGCACTGGCCCAGCACTCGAATTGATAGCAAAGGAAGAAAACTATGTTGAAGCTACACGATTTGTCGAAAGTATACGCCACAGATGAAGTGGAAACGGTTGCCTTGAATAACGTCAATATCGAAATTGAGGCTGGCGAGTTTGTCGCCATTATGGGCCCGTCTGGTTGTGGTAAGTCCACGTTGCTAAACATCATCGGCATGCTTGATGTGCCGTCGAGTGGTCAGTATATCTTCCAGGATCAGGATATTTCAGGCTTGGCTGAAAGTGAGCTGGGGAAAATTCGCAAGCACCAGGTGGGATTTATATTTCAGTCTTTCAACTTGATCAACGAACTCACCGTCGCTGACAACATTGAGCTGGCGCTGTTGTATCACGATCTACCCGCGGCTGAGGTTAAGCAGCGAGTGGCTGCGGTGATGGACAAGGTCGGCATCGCCCACCGCGCGAAACACCTGCCGGGGCAGCTCTCTGGTGGTCAGCAACAACGCGTAGCGGTAGCCCGGGCAGTGGTGGGCAACCAGTCGATGATTCTGGCGGATGAGCCGACGGGTAATCTCGACAGTGCTCATGGGCAGGAAGTGATGGAAATGCTTCAGCAGCTGAACAAGGAGGGCACCACTATCGTTATGGTAACGCACAGTGCAGCTCATAGTGACTATGCGCGACGTACCATCAACCTGTTTGACGGTCATGTCGTCACGCAAAACTTACGCGCCGCGAGCTAAGGGAGAACATCATGCTACGTAATTATTTGCTGACGGCTTGGCGCAATATCATTAAGAACCGGGTTTATACGCTAATCAATATCCTCTGCCTCGTGGTAGGCCTGACAGTGTTCGTGTTCGGTTCCATGCTCATCGACTATGAACGCCACTATGATAGTTTTTTTGCGAATGCCGATCGCATTATGACGGTGGGTACGGTTTTTACGCCAGAAGCGAATATTGGCGTCAAAGAGTTTGACGGTACTTACAGCGCGGTTCAGCCGTTGATCAAAGCGCAGGTGCCAGGGGTAACGCTGAGTGCTCGAACGTTTCGGCGAGAGTTTTTGGTGACGCAAGGGGATTTTGATTATTACGAAAATCTGCATTTTGCCGATCCCGAGTTGACTCAGATCTTAACGTTTGACTATGTTGAGGGCGACGTCAGTGCCCTGCAGGATCCTCACGGGTTGATTGTGACGCAGAGCCTGGCGACCAAGTACTTTGGCGCCGGTCCCTATCTGGGTGAGGTACTCACGCTGGATCATCAGTCTGAGTTTCATGTTAATGCGGTGATTAAAGATTTGCCCAGAAACAGTCACCTGAGCGCCTCTATTATGAATCAAGACGGTGAGTTCAGCGCGATCGTCTCTACTGTCGCGCTTGAAGCGCTTGAGGAGCTTGATCCTGAAGGTAACTGGCACAATCTGTCGAATGGTGAACTGACCTATGTGATGCTGCC
>JBLHRT010000261.1:0-4240 GCA_047626255.1 Candidatus Azotimanducaceae bacterium | reverse complement strand
TTTGCCGGCCCCTTATGTGGCTCGCAGCAGTCGCTGGCTGCGGGCGCCCGACAGTGGTTCTTTTCAGACCAGGGTTAAGCTGGGTGATTGGGTCAACAAAGGGGATGTGGTCGGCACAGTATTTGATCCAACCAATATTTTCAGCGGTATCAGTACGCGCCTGATCTGTCCGTTCGATGGTATTGTTATTGGCGAGTCACGTATCCCTCTGGTCAACGAAGGTGATGCGCTAGTTCATCTAGCACGGTTTGAGGAAGACATGGCCGAGGTGCAAGCCGAAATGGATGTATTTCATGAAGCCTACGATAGCGTTTAACGTCGCTTGGGCGTGTCGCTCGTCAACAAGGCTATCATTGGCTCTCGCAACGAATAGGAAGTTGATATATGTTTCAGAGTTTGCAATTTGAGCCGGTCACGTTGCCTGCTGACAGCGGCGTATTGCGTGCAGAGGTTAGGGCGTTTGTCGAAGCTGAGTTGTCAGCTGATTACTTAAGTAATGCTGATTTCAATGCCGGGGATTCGGCGCAATTTAGTCGAAAGCTTGGCCGGCGCGGTTGGATAGGCATGACTTGGCCGGTAGAGTATGGTGGTCAGGCACGCTCTTTTCTTGATCGTTATGTGGTTACAGAAGAGTTGCTGGCTGCAGGTGCGCCCGTGGGTGCCCATTGGATTGCTGACCGGCAAAGTGGCACTCAGTTATTGAAGTTTGGAACGCACGCCCAGCGACTCAATTATTTGCCGCGTATTGCCAAGGGGGAATGTTTTTTCTCCATTGGTATGAGTGAACCTGATACGGGCTCAGACCTTGCTTCAATTCGCACTAGCGCAGTTAAGGTTGATGGCGGTTGGTGCTTGAACGGCAGCAAAATATGGTCCAGCGGCGCTCACATGAATCACTATATGATTACGTTGGTGCGTACTGAGCCCGCATCGAGTAATCGACATGCAGGCCTGAGCCAGTTTATTGTCGACCTGCATGATCCTCAGGTGACCATCAAAGGTATTACGAATCTTGCCGGTGATAGTGACTTCAATCAGGTGTTTTTTGACGATGTGTTTGTGCCTGAAGAGAGTGTCATTGGGCGTCCGGGTAATGGCTGGGAGCAAGTGGTCAGTGAGTTAGGTTATGAGCGCAGTGGACCGGAACGCTTTCTCAGTGCCTTTCGGGTGCTGGTAGAATTTGTCAGGGAAGTCGGTTACCAGCCGACCTTCGAGCAGCAGGCTCTCATTGGTCGCTTGGTGGCAAGTCTGGTGACATTGCGACGTATGTCCATTTCTGTCGCTGCGATGCTTGAGGCGGGCAAGACGCCGATCACTGAAGCCGCGTTGATCAAAGATCTGGGCAATACCTATGAGCGCCTAGTACCTGAGTTGATTCGTGTTCTGGCTCCACAGCAAACATCACAGCGATTCAAGAACACCCTGAACCAATGCATTCTGCATGCGCCTTCCTTTACCCTGCGTGGCGGCACTCGAGAAATTCTCCGTGGCGTCATCGCCCGGGGGCTTGGTCTACGCTAGGAGCTTGTGATGAACCATCAACAATTGATTGTCGACAGTGTGCGCCGAATATTTCGCGACCTGTGTAGCAAAGAGGTCGTCGACAGTGCCGAGGCTGGGCGCTGGCCTGCAGGTCTATGGCAAGCCCTCGAAGACAACGGTTTGACTCTGGCGGGTATCAGTGAGGCCAGTGGTGGTACAGGCGGTGTACCGGCCGATTCGCTCGCAGTTATCCGCGAGGCGGCAGTTGTTGCGGCGCCGTTGCCGTTAGCTGAAACATTCATTGCTGCGCGCTTATGCGAGCTTGTCGGGGCTACGGTGCCGGCAGGGCCGCTAACCATCGCGCTTCAGACATTAGCCCTGAAGCCGGATGCCGGCGGTTATAGGCTGCAAGGCGAACTGGTAGACGTGGCATTTGCTAGCTGGTGCAGTCACGTGCTGCTCGTCGCTCAGGAAAATGACCAGCAGTACTTATGCCTATTGCCGCTGGTTGGCCTGACGCAAACAACGACATTGTCGATGGCAGGTGAGCCGCGTAGCCATCTGTTGATTGATGCCCAGTTGCCCGTGGGTGCCGTGTTTAAGGCACAGATCGATGGTGTTGATATCGACGTTGTCGAGGAGCTCTGGTGCCTCGGTGCGATCACTCGCGCGGTGATGATGGCGGGCGCCATGACCAGCATGCTTGATATGTCCGTTGTTTATGCGACACAAAGACAGCAATTCGGTCGTCCCATCGCGCAGTTTCAAGCAATCCAACAACAATTAGCCGTATTAGCGGGATCGGTCGCTGTCTGCCAACGGGCAGCAGATTCCTTGTTGCAGGCTATCTTCCCCATGAATCGCCTGGATATTGCTATTGCAAGGGCGAGAATTGGTGAAGCTGTTGGTCCAGCCACAGAGATAGCCCATCAGGTGCATGGCGCCATGGGCTACACCATGGACCATGGCCTGAACCTGCGTAGCCGGCGATTATGGTGCTGGCGTGATGAATACGGCAATGAGCTGCATTGGCAGCGGCGTATCGGCAAACAGGTCGTGGCTAACGGTGCCGATCAGCTCTGGTCTTTGATCACAGACGCTGGCTGAAAAAAATCGCAGAAAGCGTATCGCTTGGCTGATTCCCGACTATGCTTAGAGCATGCCGGGGCGGTGCCCTTGGGGCAGGGACATCTCAACCAAGTAAGCAGGGACTGCAACACGATGGGGCTAGAGACAAAACAGCATAATCCTATGGTTATCATTGCTGGGATTGGCGCGGACTTAAGTTCGGTGATGCGCATAGCATGGGAAGTCACCTTGGCATCGAAGAATGCCATGTTTATTGCTTCTCGAGCCGGGGAAAAGGCCCGGGGCTTCCAGCCTATCACGGGCTTTATTGATGAGATTGCGAGCGCAACGACCAACGGTGTGACGAAGATCAGCAAACAGGCGCTGGCGGTTTCCTGCATGGCGGTTGAGGAATCCATTGCCCGCGACGCGGCGCAACGCTTCCGCCTTGCGGCATCGCTGGCAGGCGATGCGCCTTACTTGGCGTCGTTATCCACATCCAACCGACAACTTGAGCAGACCCTCATTGAGCTGCAGCGTAAATTTGCCGCCAGTAACAAAGATTTGAGTGACGAGCTTGAGAGTCTTGATGATGGCATGCGGGCGGCTTCGGCCATTGCTGCTGTCTGTCGGATTGAAGCATCACAGGCGGCTGAGTATCGAACTAACCTGACGGTAGTCGCCGACAATCTCGATACGGCCACCGGTCAGATCAAGGACAAGATCACCATCAGTCGCAAGCGCCTTAAAGACATGATGAAACTTGAGAATCTCCAGGCAGGACGTCTGGGTTAAGAACAAGAGTAGAGGAGAGAGTATGCAGGTTACGGAAGTGTGTGATGGGCCGCATCGATGGCTAGCGTTCGGTCGTGATCCGGATAAGCCAGACGGTATTATGGATAGCAATCAATATATGGTGATTATCGGTGATCGGGCGTTGCTTATGGATCCCGGTGGCATAGAAACTTTCGCTCCCATGCTCGGTGCCATCCTCCACCATGTGCGGGTTGATCAGATCACTGATGTATTCGCGTCACATCAAGACCCTGACGTTATCTCCTCGCTAGGTCTCTGGGACCAGGCGTTGCCAAATGCTAGGCTGCATGCGCCCTGGATCTGGGAGAGTTCTATTCGCCACTTTGGCATGAAAAACATTGAGTACAAGCCCATCGCCGATGAGGGGGGTACCTGTAACCTCGGAGGCTCCGCTGAGCTGGAGTTCATTCCTGCCCATTACCTGCATTCGTCAGGCAACTTTAATGTCTATGACCCACGCTGCAAAATTCTTATGAGTGGCGATATTGGCGGAGCCCTAGAAAAAGGCCAGACGAGTATGTTCGTTGAGGATTTCGACAGCCATGTTAGCCAGATGAGGATGTTCCATCAGCGTTGGATGCCGTCGAACAGGGCAAAACTCGACTGGATTGCGCGTGTACGTAAACTTGATATCGAGTACCTGGCACCTCAGCACGGACGCATATTCAAGGGTCCTGATGTGCAACGCTTTCTTGATTGGTTTGAGGCGCTCCCTGTGGGCAGCGCCGTAGCGTAAAGACGCTCAGTTAAAGGCCTTCTTTACATGCATCGCTGGACGCATATCTGGCGATGCGATCGCGGATCATGCCAGCTGGTAATCCGTGTTGAGCGACAGGGCAGGGGTGCTAGACGTCACCTTGCCGGTGGCCACCAA
>JBLHRT010000260.1:0-4241 GCA_047626255.1 Candidatus Azotimanducaceae bacterium | reverse complement strand
ACCTCAAACACTTGATATTCTTGGCCTTTGTAGTGTTGATAACGCCCCGGCACAATGGCCTCGGTAATATTCATTCTTAACCGCCTGATTAGTTACGTCTACTCACGTCCCGCAGGCTTATATCATATTAACGGGGCGCACTGCACCGCTGATGCCCGGTCTGGCGACTAGCCCATAAATTCTGCGCGTAAAGTCTTGTCGGTTTTAAAGGCCCCGCCCAGCGCCATCGTCAAGGTCTCGGAACCCGCATCACGAATACCACGCGCCTTGACGCAATAGTGAGTGGCCTCGATAACCACGGCGACATTCTCAGTATCCAACAGTGTTTGCAGCGCCACCATAACTTGCTGATTGAGACGCTCCTGCACCTGAGGGCGTTGCGCGAAGAAGTTAACGATACGATTAATTTTCGACAAACCGATAATCTTCTCACCGGGAATGTAGGCCACTTTCGCCTTACCATCAATGGTCACGAAATGATGCTCGCAGGTACTAACCAGAGATATGCCCGATACCTTAACCATCTGCTCAACGGCCATTTTGTTATCAATCACCGAGATGGAGGGGAAATTGCTATAGTCGAGCCCGGAGAAAATTTCGTCAACATACATCTTTGCGATCCGGTGGGGCGTCTCCATCAAGCTGTCATCCCGCAAATCCAGGCCGAGGGTCTCTACCACCTCAGTCATTGACAACCGAATTCGTGCATACTTCTCGTCACGACTCAACCCATTGTCAATCATTGGTGTTTCTAGTCCACGCGCCACCAACGCCGCGCGCACAAGCTCTGCCGTGGGGGACGCGACCTTACCCTGACTAAAATTTTTCTCGGCAATCAATGCATTCATTTTTTTCTTCCCAGATCAGACAACTCGCGGATAAATTGAACAGATGTTACGTTGGCGTGACACAAATGGATTCTAATCATCCCTCACCAATCGCTGATCGATCGAAGATCGTCGATGCCTGTTAGCTATTTTTTGATTCACCCAACGCGCTTCAGGCATCCACAAACCCGGCCATTGCGTATGATTTTGGGTGAGTTGCAACTCAAGGAGATACTTTGTGGACCACAATGCACGGACATCAACCATAGCTCTTAAGGTTCTGTTGAAAACGAGTCCAACCGTCAAAACATTGCGGCTTCGCAGCCTTGAGCCTGATTTATACCTAGTGGAGGTTCTGCTTGACAGCCAGTATCTGACAGTGACCGATGATCACGCCAAAAACCTCGTCTATCGCAGCCAGCTCGAGGCCAAACGCCCCTTCAAATCTTTACGCATAGAAAGCGCGATGCTCATTCACGCCAGCAGTTATGACGAGATGATCGGCCAACCAGTGGGTCAGGGCAATCAACTACAAACCCGTATCAGCTTACCCGTCGATGACTACTCTTAACTCAACCGCGACTCAATCGCCCTTCACAGCGCAAGAGCGATCTTAAGCCTTAGCGCCAGCGCTCGAGCACTCACATAGGCGGCCTCGACGCCGCGACGCCCTTCTTCAACATCACGACACCAGTCACCACACAAAGCCAGTTGCTGCCCTTCCAGCTCCATATAGGGTTGCCCCAGCGCCTCACGTACCTGAGCATAACGCCAACGATGAAGACTCACTTCCCTTGGTTCGGGCCCTAAAGCCGCAGGACCAAGCAGTAACTCGATGACTTCAAGCAACTGCTGTTGAACATCCGCAAGCGGTACATCGAAGTGCTCCGCCGCCCAGTCGCCCGTGGTCTGCGCCAACAAGGCTGGCGCCCCGTGGCGACCCGGTCGGGTTTGATCGAATATCAACCACTTCAGCGGACTGTTCTTCACGGAGGCAACATCAAACCTGCGACGCAGCTTTGTTCTAAGGCCTGGCTGACGGGCCACCATAGAATAATCAACGGGCAGCGCAATCATCAGACTGAAGCAGGGATCGAACTGTACGTCTTGTAGATTGACCTTCTCTGAGACTCGTTCAGAAATAGCCTCAGAATTTGACTCAGAATTAGCGCCGGAATTAATGTCAGAGCCTGGCGGCAACAGCCGCAACGCCTGCTCTGCAGGGGTTGCGACCACCACCCAATCGAATACTCCCAGCGAATCACCCTGCTGCGTGTCCAGCTGCCAGTTTCCAGGGACGCCTGAAATCTGTTTGATTTCAACACCACGAATGACATCAAGGTCCGCTGCGACAGCTTTCGCCAGACTGTTCATCTGCGGCACGCCAACATAATGCGGCTCGTACCACATACGTCGATAGGCTTTCTCTCCTAGCGCTAGCGTGACCACCTGAGGACGCCAATCAGCTAACTGACCCGAGGCTATGTAGGTTTTGAGGAAATCCACAAACTCCGGATCCCGAGCAGTGAAGAATGGCACCCCGTGATCAAAACTGTGGGTCTCAGAGCGGCGGGTCGACATGCGCCCACCCATACCTCGGGACTTATCAAAGATTGTCACGTTGACGCCCGGCAATGCGTCCAAGGCCTTCGCCACGACCACACCCGCCAGACCTGCACCTATCACTGCTACTGTTGTCATTCAATTCTCGCCAATCGTCTTAACCTGCTATCCCTAATCTGAGGGCGTGCTGGGTTCGCGCAACCAAAAGCACTTCTATCACTTTGTTTACGCTGACCTGCAACACGAGGATCACGGCACTGATCTGACGACACACAATAATTACGCCACGACTAACGCATGCTCGACACATCTTTGCCATAATAAGCCTGCAAAACGTCACCAGACCATTGACCTATCGCCAAGGATGCCGACTATGAGCCAAATCCACATTACCCCCATCAGCGGCGCATTAGGTGCCGACATTAGCGGTGTCGACCTCAGCGCACCCTTAAGCAGCAAAGACCAGGCGCAAATCGATGCGGCATTCCATGAACACCTAGTGTTGTGTTTTCGTGACCAACACTTAAGCCCTGAAAGCTTGCTGGCGCTCACCCAGCAACTGGGCGGTGTAGGCGAAACACCCTACCTGACGGGCTTGGCGGACTACCCTGATGTGGTGCCTATCATCAAGGAAGCGGCAGAGAAGTCTGCCGCGACCTTCGGGGCAGGCTGGCATACAGACTTCACCTTCCAGCAATGCCCGCCATCGCGCACACTATTGTATGCCGTGGACGTACCTGCGGCTGGTGGTGACACGCTGTATGCCAACCTATACGCAGCCTACGACGCCTTATCTACTGGCATGAAAGACTTGCTGGAGCATTTAACGGCGACTCATAGCGCGACCCGCTCCTACGGCCCCGAGGCTAAACTCAAGGATCGATTGGAAAGCATGACGATCAACAATGATTCGCAAGAGCCCGCCACCATGACCCATCCCGTGATACAAACTCACCCGGTGACCGGACGCAAAGCCCTGTGGATCAACCCTGTCTATACACTGCAATTTACCGACATGACCCAGGCCGAGAGCGCACCGTTGCTAAAATACCTCAACGACTTGATTGTCATGCCATCATTTACTTGCCGTGTACGCTGGCATAAAGGCTCGTTAACCATGTGGGACAATCGGTGCACACAGCATTGCGCCACGGCAGATTATCACGGCCAGCGGCGGGAAATGCTCAGAACGACGGTTGCAGGCGAGCAACCCTTCTAAGCGGAACCGCTGGAACAAGCAGACTTCCGATATCAATATATCAGCGATACCAGACAGAGCACTCTTGGCCTGTCGTGTTTACAAATAGCTTGTGATCATTCCGTTTCTCGCTGTCTCTAGGGCACTGATCAGCCTGCTTGTCACAGCATTGCCTTATCTGGGGGCGCCGGATTTCGCCTCCCGTGTGTTCGGTCCCCTGTGGGCCAAGCTCATTATGCGCGTGGCGCTAATGAATCTGCGGGTTGTTGGTCGCGAGCACCTTGTAGCGCATCAATCTTATGTCATTGTCGCCAACCACCAGAGTCTGTTTGATACTCTCTTGCTCTACGGTTTTTTAGGACTGAATATCAAGTGGGTGATGACAAAGGATGTACGCCAGGTGCCGGCACTCGGCGTAGCCTGTGCCGCCATGGGACATATCCTGCCCACCGACAGCTTGGATTTGCGTCCCGGGCGGGCGACGATGGCTTTCGGCGCGCCGACTTCAACACGGGGGCATAGCAGTGATGAGCTGACATCACTGATGGGTATGAGTCGCGCGGTCATGCTCGCGCAGCTTGGTCAGTGCACCGAGCAAAACAAACCCTAGCACCGAGCACTTTACAAGCACTTCACAAGCACTTCACAAGCAC
>JBLHRT010000259.1:0-4251 GCA_047626255.1 Candidatus Azotimanducaceae bacterium | reverse complement strand
TGAACAAGATGACCTCGGCGACAACGGATACTGACCATAGTCAGGAGAAACTCGCGCTTATTCTGCAAACCATTGGTGAGCGTGCGACACATCTCAAAGAGTTTATCGAAGGCTACGCGACGTTCGCCCGGCTCCCAAGCCCGCGCATCAAGGCATTCGACTTGCTAGCAATGCTGGCGCGTATTCAAGCCCAGCATACCTGTGAAGTCATGTGCGAGGCTCCCGTGGTCAACGTGCACCTGGACCAGGCACAGTTTGAGCAGGTTTTTATCAACTTGATTAAAAATGCCCGCGACTCATGCGGCACTAACGGTACGGTGCAAGTGCGTGTAACCACGCGCGCCGATCAAATCTTGATGCTCGTAGCTGATGACGGGCCAGGCATGTCGGCTCAGGTGCTACAACAGGCCTTGCTGCCGTTTTACTCAACCAAACAGCAAGGTACAGGTCTGGGCCTACCACTGTGCCGGGAAATTGTTGAGGCCCATAGTGGCCAGTTATCGATACGCAATGGTGTGGATGCGGGTTTGGAAGTCGTGATGCGAGTGCCCCAGGGCAGAAGCGAGTGAGGCAGAGTTTGCTAGTATGGACAATGATCGTCAGTCGATGCCAGAATTCAGCAGGGTTTCTGCTAGTATGAGCCATCACTAAAAATAACAATAAAATCTAACAAGAAGACCCCATAGGCGCTCTATGTCCAGAGAAATGCAACCCCTGAGATTTACCGAGAAACTAGGCTATGGCTTAGGTGATACCGCCTCTAATTTTTTCTTCCAAGTGTTCAATATCTTTCTGCTGTATTACTACACCGACATATTCGGGTTGTCGCCAGCAGCAGTGGGCACCATGTTTATTGTCACCAAGATCGTCGACGCTATCAGTGATCCGGTGATGGGCCTTATCGCCGACAGAACACAGTCGCGCTGGGGTAAGTTCCGCCCCTATCTACTCTGGGGCGCCGTGCCTTATGGCGTGTGTGGCTACGCAATGTTTGCTAACCCTGACTTCTCGGACACAGGCAAACTGATCTATGCCTACGTCACTTACACCCTTATGATGCTGGCATACACCGCTATCAATGTACCTTATTCCGCGCTAATGGGTGTTATATCGCCATCATCTATCGAGCGCACCAAGGTCGCCAGCTACCGATTCATTTGTGCTTTTGGCGCAGGCTGGCTGGTTGCCACCTTTGTGACACCATTGAAAAATATTCTTGGCGGTGGTGACGAGGCGCTTGGGTTTCAGCTAACCATGATATTTTTTGCCGTGGTGTCCATCGCCCTGTTCTGGATTACATTTGCCACCACCAAAGAAAGAGTCCAGCCAACCCATACCGAGTCAGACATCAAGGCAGATATGAAGGCACTGTTGAATAACGGGCCCTGGCTCGCCCTGTTCATCGCCGCCATCTTCACCCTGATGAACATCGCTATACGCAACGGTTCTTTATTGTATTACTTCAAATATTTCGTCGGCGACGACGGCTCACCCCTGTTCCTTATCTTCGATAGAACCGCGATTTTTATGTCGCTGGGAATGCTCGCGATGATTGGTGGTATTCTTTTAACGAAATCCCTCGCCGAGCGCTTCGAGAAAAGGCACCTGATGATTGTGTTAACGCTACTTAACGCGATAACAATGGCCCTGTTTTATTTCATACCCCCGGAACAATACTGGTTAATGGTGGCAGTCAATTGTGCGGGAGGATTTTTGATTGGCCCCACACCCGCCTTGGTCTGGTCTATGTACGCCGATTGCGCTGACTATGGTGAATGGCAAAGCGGTCGACGAACCACCGCGCTGGTATTCTCCACTGTGCAGTTCGCACAGAAATTGGGCTTAGCATTTGGCGCAGGTATTGCTGGCATTATCCTGTCGTTGTTTGGCTTTGTCGCCAACGAGATTCAAACAGATACCGCACTGACAGGTATTCGTTTTATGTTCAGCCTGCTGCCAGCACTACTCGCTATTGCCGGCATGCTCTCCATTTTCTTCTATCGCCTCGATGCAGCCACCGTTCGCCAGGTCGAACGAGATCTATTTGACAGGCATAGCGAAGGACATGTGAACCCAGCATGATTAGTTATGGGGTCAGAGTAAAGTGCCAGAGTAGATTCCTGCTGTCCCGGAATTTACTCTGGCACTTTACTCTGACCCCACTACTCCGACCCCTGGTTACCTCGCTAGCACCTGAGCAAACATAGAACGGTCGATATTCCCGCCGCTAAGCACAACGCCCACTTTAAGACCCTCATTGCGCTCCTGCTCTTGCGCAGCACCAGCCAGTGCCGCAGCACCCGCACCCTCGCTGGTATTGTGCGTACACTCAAACATCATCTGCATCGCCGCAGCGATCTCATCGTCAGTGACCTTCACCATCCGCGATACGCCGGCCCACATCATCTCAAGCGCACTGAGCTCCGGCGTGCTACACGCCATGCCATCCGCCAATCGTGTAGTGACCGGCGCCGAAATGACGTTACGGGCATCAAACGAGTCCGCGTAAGCCGTCGCATGTGCAGAGACCACCCCGACAATCTGCGCCTTGCATCCCAGCGCATCACGCGCTGCGATCATGCCGCAGATACCTGAACCCAGCCCAACAGGCACATAGACCACGTCCAGATCGCTCACCGCTTGCAGCAACTCCATACTGTATGACGCCACCCCAGCAATCAGTAGCGGATGTAGTGAGGGCACCATATGCAGACCACGCTGATCCCCCAGAGCTGCGGCATGCACCCGGGCCGCCTGGAAGTCATCACCATATTCAATGAGCTCTGCTCCCAGAGAGACCATGGCGGCATTCTTCTCCTGACTATTGCCCCGAGGCACAACGATGGTTGGCGGGATGCCATGCAGACGTGCCGCGAAAGCCACTGACTGACCATGATTGCCCCGCGTGGCACTAATCACCCCGCTCGGCAGGGCGCCGCGACGTTGTAATTCAGCAAAATAGACGAGACCACCACGCAATTTGAAAGCACCCACCGGCGTGTGATTCTCATGCTTAACCCAAACTTCACAACCCAGTCTGCTGGAGAGCATAGGCCACACCTGTTGAGGCGTTGGTGCCATGTGGGCATAGACAATTTCTGCCGCGCTGTCGATAGCGGCGCGATTAATAAGCATAGACTGGGACATCGCTGAAAACCGGCTAAACTGTGGCTTGTAACGATACACGAGGCGGCAATCTAGCGCACGTGTCAGACCAGCAATTCTGCACAAGGCGTGACGAAGAATGCCAGTGTCGGCATCACTCACCAGCGCAACGAGGCAAAGTCGATATGACAGATCCGAGCCGCTGAATTGCCGGCTCTACGGTCGGGCAAACAATTTTTTTGACGTCAACGGACGGCTAAATGCCCGATATTCTTACGACCTATCTGTTACCGTTTCACTTTTAGCATATGACTTTCAGTTATTGGATGTCAGGTGCCAGCCACGGCTGTGTCGCCACTGACAAAAGCTCATCTAGGCGAACAACAATGAAACCAATAGTCATCACCAACTATCTGCCGCTAATAGCCTCTCTGCGCGGCTACAACCGGGACGCCATGATTAGCGACCTAATCGCCGGTTTGATAGTCACCATCATGTTGATCCCCCAATCTCTTGCCTACGCCTTGCTCGCGGGCGTGCCTCCCGAGGTTGGCATGTACGCATGCATCCTGCCACTGGTAGCCTACGCTGTATTTGGCACCAGTCGCACCTTGTCAGTGGGTCCCGTGGCTATCGCCTCATTAATGACGGCGGTTGCCTTGGGGCAGGTCGCCGAAGCGGGTACCGCAAATTACGTCAGCGCAGCGATCATGCTGGCATTTCTATCCGGTGTGTTCCTCTTGTTGTTAGGCGTGCTGCGACTTGGGTTCTTGGCTAATTTCTTATCGCATACCGTCGTATCAGGCTTTATCACCGCCTCGGGTATTCTCATCGCCCTAAGTCAGATGAAACATATCCTAGGTATCAGCGCCCAGGGTGATACGTTTCTTGATCTTGGCTGGTCACTGCTACGTCATCTACCCGACGTTAACTACTCTGCATTAACAGTGGGCGCCTCTGTGGTGGCGTTCCTGCTGTGGGCACGACGAGGCGCTGTGGGGGTCATGACACGCCTGGGACTAAATAAAAGCACCGCCCAGCTTGTCGCCAAGGCGGCGCCTGTTCTAGGAATCGTCGTGACGATTATCAGCGCCGTGGTATTCGACCTTAATGCCAGTGGCGTCGCCCTGGTGGGTATGGTACCTG
>JBLHRT010000258.1:0-4253 GCA_047626255.1 Candidatus Azotimanducaceae bacterium | reverse complement strand
ATGCCTGACCTGGATTTACAGGTTGTCGAACGACCCCTGCTCGAATTCTCAAGCATACCCGTGACGGATGATATGCGGCAGCGTGTCTTGTCTCTGGATGCCTATGATCATGTTATTTTTGTGAGCCAGAATGCGGTCACCTATGGGGTTGACGTACTGGACGCTTATTGGCCTCAGTGGCCAATGGCGTTGCGCTGGTATGCGGTGGGAGCAACTACGGCAACGTTGCTGAAAGACGCAGGTATCGAGTGTCAGGTGCCGGATGATTACTCATCCGAAGGGCTGCTGGCACTGGCAGATTTGCAGGTTTTGGCGGGCCGCAAAGTGCTTATTGTTCGTGGCCAAGAGGGCGGCAGGGAGTACCTGCGAGAGATCCTTGTGCAACGTGGCGCCGAGGTTGATTATCTGCCTGTGTACAGCCGCCGTGGCTGTTCCTACTCTCAGGGCTTTCGAGGCACGTTGGCGCCGGGCAAGTTATTGGCCGGTGTTGTCTATAGTGGTGAAAGTCTTCACTATCTTGTCAATTTGATGGATTGGCCAACGCATGATTTGCGACTGATTGTCCCCTCAACTCGACTGCAAAAGCTGGCAATGCAGTTAGGTTTTGATAAAGTCAGTGTTTGCACACCCGTGGACATTGCCGTGGCAGCGGAAATTGAACAGATCTGGCGCGCCGGGAGTTCCTAGCCGCCAGCGGTGTCTGGCGAATACTTCCGGCGTTGTTGGCCTAATGAAAAAGGATAAGCATCGAGATGGCAGAGCAAACACCGGGTTCTGGGTCTGATAAACGCGATGTGCGCCTCAACGAAGCATTCACGCGACTGGAAAAGCGAGACATGAGCGAGTCCATGGAAAGTCCAAAAAGCAAGCCGATCCCAGCGAGCAGCGAGATAGCAGCGGGGGCCGGGACTAATACTGTAGCGGTTCTCGCTGTATTGTTAGCCTTGATTGCCATCGGTATGGCGAGCTACGCCATCTATCATTTGCTGAACCCGACAGCCCGCGCCACGCAAGTTGCGGCGCCTTCGTCAACGACCCATTCAGACCAGATCGATGCGCTGACGGCGCGTATATCAACCTTGCAAAACACGCAGGTTGACCAGGCACAGCGGTTTCAGCTGCGTCTGGATGAATTGGCGGCGGGTCTGGTGAGCGAGACAGCTCTGACACCCGAGGATCTCGATGCAGCACTGCTAGGGCTGCGTACTGAAATGCTAACGTTGCTGGGGACTAGCAGTCAGGACTGGTTGTTCGCTGAAGTTGAATACCTGCTGCGGCTGGCGAATCAACGTATCTTGATGGAGCGAGATGCTCAGGGGGCGCTGGCGCTATTGCAAGCGGCTGACGACGTGGTTCGAGATGCACAAGGTATTACGGCTTTTGACCTGAGAGCCGCGATTAGCGATGACTTGGGGCGACTGGCAGCGGTTGAAGCACTGGATGTCGACGGCCTGTATTTGCGTTTGATGACGCTGATCCGCCAAGTTGAGACGCTACCCCAGCGGTCGATGAAGTACGCAGGCAGTGACGATGCAACACCTGCCGAACAGGTGGTTGATGCGAGCGCCATGCAACGCGTCACGATGCTACTGCAAGACGCGGGTGGGCGCCTGAGTCAGCTGGTAGATTATCGGGCCTCGGGGGTTATCGTCACGCCAATATTACCTCCCAGAGAAGAGTACTACTTACGCCAGAATCTCGTGTTGCAGTTGCAGATGGCGCAGATGGCACTGCTGCGTGGCGAACAGGCAATCTATGCGGGCGCTTTGGCTGAGGCTCAGGGATGGGTGCCCACTTACTTTGATGTCGAGAGTGCCAGAACGCGCGCCATGATAGCGACCCTTGATAGTCTGTCGAAGACCGATATTGATCGGCAATTCCCTGATATTTCTGGTTCACTGCGGGTTGCCCGTGAGCATATGGCGCGTTTCCAGCAGCAGCCTGCGAGAGTGTTAGAGCCCAGTGACCTTGACCTGCCCGGTAACCAAAATGCACCGGGAGGCGAGCAATGAAACGAACTCTCGTCATCGTTCTGCTGATCGTCCTGATTGCGGGTGGTTTGGGTACTCTGATCGCCCATGACCCGGGTTATGTATTGATTGCCTACGGTGGCGCTAGCCTACAAACGGGTCTTTGGACCTTTCTGGCGATGATATTGATAGTGATTGGTGCTATTTACGTGCTATTCAGAAGCCTATTTTTCGTTATTGATAGTGGCCAGACTGTCAGGCACTGGCAAGTGCTGCGACGCAGACAGAGGGCGACTCGCCTGACCAAAAAAGGCATGGCCTTTTTGCAGCAGGGCGAGTACACCCGCGCTGAAAAATTTCTGGTCAGTGGTGTCCGTGACAATGAGGCGCCGGCGGCTAACTATATTGCCGCAGCACGAGCGGCTGATGCCCAAGAACATACCGAGGAGCGCGAGCGTTATCTGCGCCTTGCTTTAACACTCGACCCGTCGATGAAAACCTCGGTAGCCATGACAGAAAGCGAACTGTTGATCAATCGAGGCGACTGGCGGGGTGCCTTATCGAGTCTTGATGGGTTGGCGAATAACCGGGTGACCCTGGCGTTACGCAAGCAGGCCCTAGTCAATTTGCGGGACTGGCAGGGGCTGGCTGACATCATGGTGGAGTTACGTCAGTACGCTGATGATGCTGTTAGTCAGCTGGCGTTTGAGAAAAAGGTTGTCAGGCAGCGGTTCGCCTCAGCGAATAACACCGATGCGAGTCTTGAGGCTATGTTCAGTCGGTTGCCCGAGTCACTCAAGCGTGACCCTGAGCTGGTGGCTGACTATAGTCGGCGCGTCCGGGATGATAAACAGGTTGAGAGTGTGCTTCGTTCGGCGATCAAGCACCAATGGCATGATGCGCTGGTAGTGGCCTATGGTCACGCGGGGAAGGAAACTTTGGGTAAACGACTCAAGACAGCTCAAGGTTGGCAGAAAACCCATCAGGACAACGGGGCCTTGCAGGCTTGTCTGGGGCAGTTATATGAGGCTAGTGGCGAGAAAAGTCAGGCAAAAACCGCCTTTGAAAAGAGCCTGCACATAGGGCCTTCTGTATTGGCTCATGAGAAGCTTGCGAAATTGCTGGCCTTTGATGGGGAATATGCGCGTAGTAGCGAGCATCTGCGTCTGGCCTTACAAATAAAGACACCGGTGACTGAAGGCACCTCCCAAGACTCATCGCTAAGCTATTCTCGAGGCGCATAGGAAAACACATCAGAAAATATTCGGTTTTTGTCCAGACCCTGGGCGGTGAATCGATCTAGGGTGGCATAGACCATACCTGGCCCACCAGAGACATAAATGGTGACGTCATTGAGCAGGGTAAAGTCCTCAAGTACTGCATCAGGTAGCAGCCCCGTTCTGCCAGACCATTGTGGTGAGCTGGCGGGTTCACTGACAACAGGGACAAATGAGAAGTTCTCAATCTGCGTTTGCCAGTTGCTACAGAGGTCGTTCAGATACAAATCGTCGGCCGACAACACGCCCCAGTAGAGCCAGATAGGTTGGTTATTCAGGCGCGGTATTAAAAACTCGATAATGCTTTTCATCTGGCTGATACCGGTGCTGGCCGCCATCAGTATCAATGGTGTGCTGGCTGGCTGCTCGATATAGCAGTCTCCGACAGGCATGTCGATGTCTAGAAAGGTGCCTTGGTCGAGCAGGGATTCGATCGCTACCGATTCCTCAGATCCTGGTGTCGGTCTGATATGCAGCTCGATAGTATCGGTAATATCAGGTGAACTGGCGATAGAAAATGGGCAGGATCGGTTCGGCAGCACAATGTTGAGATACTGCCCAGCTTTAAAACAAGCACCAAGCGTGCGCCCAGGCAAAGCAGTGGGCGCATCTGCGGGTAATTCAAGAATAACCTTTCTTGTATTCGCGTTGCAGCGCTCAGTTGAGCGAATGGTACATCTTAATCGATTCAACTTGTTTCTCAGCCCGCCTTGATCGATTAGCTACGTCTCATTGAGGCGAAAAATTCTTCGTTGGTCTTGGTCTTCTTCATGCGTTCTAACATGAATTCGATGGCTGCAAGGTCATCCATCTCATGCAAGATTTTGCGAAGGATCCAAGCTTTTTGTAACTCTTCTTCGCTCATCAACAAGTCTTCACGACGTGTGCCGGAACGACGAATGTTGATCGCAGGGTAGACGCGTTTCTCAGCGATCTTGCGCTCGAGGTGCAATTCCATATTACCGGTACCCTTGAATTCCTCGTAAATCACTTCATCCATTTTGGA
>JBLHRT010000257.1:0-4254 GCA_047626255.1 Candidatus Azotimanducaceae bacterium | reverse complement strand
AAGATTTTGCGGGTTATATGAACAACCTTAACCTGCCGCACCCGCGACTTCTCGATATCGCGGTGCCTGCTAACCTGCACTGCGGCAAACCCAGTAACGGCCAGATTTCGCCGCCGGTTGCCTGGGGCCCTGTGACCAACACCTTCGCCGGCATACCGGAAGTTGAACCCGACTGGGTGGCCCACCACCTTAACGACGTGTATGTGCTGGATGTGCGCTCAACGGCAGAGTTCGCCGGTGATCTGGGACATATCGACGGCTCAACCCTGATCCCCCTTGACGAATTGCGCGCGCGCAGCGGCGAGATTACTACAGACAAACCGATCGTCACGGTGTGTCAGTCAGGTAAACGCTCGGCCATGGCGAGCCAAATTCTCAGTGCAGCGGGCTTCTCCCAAGTCGCAAACATTCCGGGCGGTCTTCTGCAGTGGACGCGTCTGGCGTTGCCTGGACTGATTGTCGAACTGCCCGTTATGCCCTCATGAACGACCTTGCTGGCATTACCGTTGTCAGTCTCGAACAGGCGGTGGCAGCCCCTTATGTGTCTGGCCGTCTGGCCGAGGCTGGCGCCAGAGTCATCAAAATAGAGCGCGCGGAAGGTGATTTCGCGCGCCACTATGACTCACTGGTGCTCGGGCAAAGCGCCTATTTCGTCTGGCTCAATGCGGGCAAGGAAAGTGTCGTGCTTGACCTGCGCCAGCCCCAAGACAAGCAACTGCTTGACGCCATGCTCGCGCAAGCTGACATCTTTATTCAGAATCTGGCACCCGGCGCGCTACAGCGATTGGGGTTCGATCCTGAGCGATTACAGGAACAACATCCTGAACTGATTATCTGCTCGATATCTGGCTATGGTGAGACCGGCCCCTACCGTGATCAGAAAGCCTATGACTTGCTCATCCAAGCAGAAACAGGCCTGTGTTCGGTGACGGGTGTTGGTGAGGAATTAACCCGAGTGGGGGTCTCTGTGTCGGATATCGCGGCGGGTATGACGGCCTATCAGGAAATTTTGCAGGCGCTGTTCACCCGGGAACGAGACCCGCAGCGTGCCGGACGACATATCAATGTCTCACTGTTTCACGCCACCGCTGACTGGATGAACGTACCTTATCTGCAGCATCGCTATGGCGACTTTACGCCGGCGAATCATGGGCTCAAGCACCCGAGCATAGCGCCTTACGGGGCCTTCGCATGCGGTGACAACAAGGCGGTGCTGATCAGCATCCAGAATGATGTTGAGTGGCGCAACCTGTGTCGTGACGTGTTGGATGATATGGCTATGGCTGATGATCCGCGGTTTGTCAGCAATCAGTCGCGAGTTGAGCACCGTCAGGCACTCGATGCGCTCATCAGTGACGTGTTTTATCGACACACTCGGGAGCAGATCATAGAAAAGCTTAACGCGGCGCGCATTGCCTTTGGACGCTTGTCAGACCTTGGCGATCTCGCCCAGCACCCGCAAAATCGCTACCGTGACGTTGATACAGCCAACGGCAGGGTCGTGATGCTGGGACGTGGTGCGCAAATCGTTGAGCGTCAGGCCGATGATGCGCTGCAGGCCTCCAAACTGCCTGAGGTAGGCGAGCATACGGCGAGTGTCAGGGCCGAGTTTGGCGTGTGATGGCCGACTGCGGCGGCTAACCTCGCAATTGCTGTTCGGGATGGTATGATTGCGCCACCGTTGATAACCCGCAGCACCACTCCCATGATTAGTCTGTTAGGCATCTGCCTGCTTCCCCTTGTTGCCTGGTTATTTTCCTCAAATCGAAAGGCCGTGAATCCGAGGACGGTTTTCGGTGCTTTCGCGATTCAGGCCATCATCGGCGGCTTTGTGTTGTACGTGCCTGCCGGCAAGCAAATCGTCGAAGTGCTCGCCATCGGCGTATCAAATGTCCTGATTTACTCCCAAGCGGGTATCAATTTTCTGTTTGGTGGCCTGGTGGGTGGATCCTTGGGCTTCGTCTTTGCGCTGAATGTATTGCCTGTCATTGTGTTCTTCTCATCTCTGATCACCGTACTGTATTATCTGGGGATCATGGACTGGATCGTCAAGCTGATCGGTGGATTCCTGCAGAAAGTACTAGGTACCAGTCGACCTGAAAGCCTGTCTGCGGCAGCGAATATCTTTATCGGCCAGACTGAAGCACCGCTGGTGGTGAAACCTTTTCTGCCGAAAATGACGGATTCAGAGTTATTTGCCATTATGGTTGGCGGCATGGCCTCCATTGCTGGGTCTGTCATGGCGGGCTATGCCGGGCTTGGCGTGGACATCAAGTACTTGCTGGCCGCGAGCTTCATGGCAGCACCCGGCGGCTTGATGATGGCCAAGCTCGTCATGCCAGAAACCGAAGAGCCCAACAACGACCTAGTAACCGTTACTGCGGAGGAAGACACACACGTCAATATTTTTGATGCGGCGGCGGCTGGCGCACTGACAGGTCTACAAATCGCCCTTGCGGTGGGCGCCATGCTGCTCGCCTTTATCGCCCTGATCGCCATGCTTAATGGCATTCTGTCGTGGTTTACTGGTCTTTTTGGGGTGGACGGCGTGACCATCGAAATCATGTTGGGCTACGCCTTTCAGCCCGTCGCGTGGATGCTCGGTGTGCCCTGGCATGAGGCTAATACGGCCGGCAGCTTTATTGGCCAGAAACTGGTGCTCAATGAATTTGTCGCGTTTGTTAATTTTGCCGACGTGATCGATACGCTAACGCCCAAGACCCAGGCCATTATTACTTTTGCGCTATGTGGTTTTGCCAATTTTTCGTCGATCGCTATCTGCCTAGGGGGCATTGGCACGCTGGCCCCTTCACGCCACAAAGACCTGGCGAGACTTGGCATGAAGGCATTAATGGCGGCGACACTGGCGAACTTAATGAGCGCAGCACTGGCCGGCTTCTTTCTCTCTTTTGGCTAACCATTGGCTAACTTATGACTGATCTTACCGCCATCGACTTTAAAAGCCCGGATTGCAGCCAGCAATTTGTCGCGTCACTGCACGATATTGGTTTCGCCGTGTTGGAAAACCATCCTCTCGATATGGCCTTGGTTAACACCATTTACACGCAGTGGCGTGAATTCTTCGGCACGCCACGGAAACGTGAGTTTGAGCTCAATAAAGACACTCAAGACGGCTACTTTTCGTTCCAGCAGGCAGAGTCTGCCAAGGGCACCGACGTCAAAGACTTCAAGGAATACTTTCACTACTACCCCTTGGGTCAGTGTCCTGCGGAGCTAAAAGCTCACCTGCAACAGTACTATGAGGCTGCACACAATTTCGCAGCAACACTGCTCGGTTGGATTGAAAGCGGTTCGCCCGCTGACGTTGCTCAGAGGTACCACGAACCTCTGTCCGACATGATCACTGACAGTGACATTACTCTGCTGCGGGTCTTGCACTATCCACCAATGGACGACGAGCACAAAGAAACCACCTGGGCTGCGGCCCATGAAGATATCAATCTTATTACGATACTGCCCGCGTCGGATGCGCCCGGCTTACAGGTGCAAAAGAAAAATGGCGAATGGCTAGATGTGGCATCCAATGGCAATCAGGTCATCGTTAATATTGGCGATATGCTGCAAGAGGCTTCCGGCGGCTACTTCCCTTCAACCAGCCACCGAGTCGTGACACCGGCCGGCACTGATAACCGGTCTGGTCGCATGTCACTGCCCTTGTTTTTGCATCCTCGTCCCGAGGTCGTTCTCTCAGAGCGGTACCGTGCTGGTCAGTACTTGCATGAGCGCCTGACCGAGCTTGGCGTGATCTAAGTATTAAGTAGCGCACTAGGCAACCGTGCTAAATAATTCAAGACATTCGTTGAAATAACCCCGCGAGATCCTTCCCCGTCGACCCTCAAGATGTGAACTGAGCGCTTGCCTGACAGGCAACCCATTCAAGCTAGCTTCTTATCATCGCTATTATATCAGTGACAGTTATACGTGGTGGCGTCAGCCTAGAGTGATCAACAATCAATCAACGTCGTTACGATACCCCTTAAATATAGCGAGGTTGTGCACGCCTGTTGGAGAAATATAAGCGGGGGATCAAACCTACACAACCTGCGACTTACAGGCCAAGCAACAAAGATCCGAACATCCATAGAGAAAGATCCGGATGGAAAAGATTGGAAAAAAAGATTGGGACATCCATCAACCCAATCTTCACAATTGATGGAAAAAAGATTGGGACATCCATCAACCCAATCTTCATCCCAATCTTCACAATTGATGGATGTCCCAATCTTCACCACC
>JBLHRT010000256.1:0-4257 GCA_047626255.1 Candidatus Azotimanducaceae bacterium | reverse complement strand
CGAGATAATATACGCCGGCGGCGGTGATACTGATCAGCAGCAGGCCGCGAATCCAGGGGTTCGCCGCGTCAGGCACTTGTGCTAGCTGGGGCGACTGCATCCGGCGCCAACCCTTAATCATGGGCAGCCACAGGTTCTCGGCAAAGCGCAGCTGATAAAACGCTATCGCTGCTAAGTGCAGCAACACCAGGCCACCAATAATCCAGGCCATGGTTCCATGTATGCCCGTGAGTTGACTGCTGAGACTTTCGGATACTAGGTGTACCAACGGCCCCTCGGTGAAGATATCATCATTGGTGAACAGGCCTGTTCCCGTTTGGGCCAGTAGTGCCCCCAGTATGGCGATAACACTCCAGCCGCCGAGAGGGTTGTGGCCAACGATTGGTGCAGCGCTGCAGGGGTTGGATGGCTGACCGCGTCTACTCTTGATATAGCTGGCGACCCGCCTTGGTCCCGCTACAAAGCGGTGAAATCGTGCATGCTCGTTACCGATAAATCCCCAGATGCAGCGGAATATCACCAACGTCAAAATACCGTAGCCACTGAGCATATGGTAATCCATGATATCGAAGCCGCCGGTCAACCCCGTATAGAAAGACACGCTCACCAATAGCGCCAGCAGCCAGTGGAATAGCCGGGTTGGTAAATCCCAGACGTAGACGGGTTTCGATTCATCGGTGTTCATGGCTCACGTGGTTCCATTGATAATCGGTAGTGCAGATGATATTCCCCAGGATTGACACGGTACTGCTCCAGCGTGTCAGGACCGCAACTGGCGCCACCCACGCCGCGCTGCATAGCATCTAGACATAGCCAAGTATTGGGCTGCGGCGCAATCTCGTAGGTATGAAAAGCCGGCGTCAGTATTTCATGAGGATAGTGGCTGGCGCTCGCCTCGATGATCTGATCAGCACTGACCATGAGGCTAGGGCCCTTGTCGTTACCTATTTTTAGCCAGCGTATATCCGTTAGATTGCCGTGATCTTGGGGCAAAATATAGGGTACATATTGATCGCTAACAGAGCTGTGGTGGTGGGCGACAACGCCCGAACTGCGTCTGTCCATATAAGTTTCATGGGGGCCGCGACCGAACCACTGCAGGTGCTCGAAGCCGGCAGGAAGTTCCAGTCTGACGCCGATGCGTGGCAGATCGGGTAAGCGCTTGTCGATTATAAAGCGGTGCCTGACTATCAGGCTATTGCCGCGACCAAACTGGTACTGGGTATCAAAGCGGATGTTTCCGCCCAGCATAACCGCCGTTTGCTGGCAATGGAGTGTGAGATTGCGGGTGCCCGAATTTTCAACTCTCATAGATTGATACCGCATAGTAGGCTTGTCTATGCCGGCCTTTTTCCAGCGCCCTAAGGGTTTGTTATCTTGTCCAGCCCACCCCTTTATACCATCGTTATCTAGAGGTGCGCGCCAGATGTTTAGTTGCGGACCTGTTACCAGCTTTGCTTTGCCCAAATGGGACCAGCCAATTAATCCGCTGTTATCAAACTCGAAGTGATCGTCGCCAAGCTTAATACTATGCTTCTGACCCTGAGATTGTAGCGTTATCCCTTGTTGTAATTTCGTCGTCGCGGGCTTCATTTTTTTAACCGCTAATTGGCTTAACGCTACTTCGTGACCTTGTTTAGCCCAGGATGTATCGCGGCGTAGTTGGGTACGAAAAACCAGGCTCAATTCATCCCCTGGCTGCAGTTTAGGTCGATTGATGTCGATCGTCATGTCAGTAAATTGCTGGGGGCCGGTCTTGAGTTTGTTGATATTCTTCTGCTGGCATGCTTTACCGTTGTGCAGCAAGGTCCAGGATAACTGGTACATGGACAGGTCGATGAAGTCGTGCTTGTTATGAATGCGATAGGTGCTGCCGCGGGTATGAGTCACGACCACTGGCTGGATGACCTGCTTGTATTCCAGCAGCGATGAGTGAGGGCTGCGATCTGGCCAGCAGAGGCCGTCACAAACAAAGTTCAGATCGTGCCGTGTTTCACCATAGTCGCCGCCATAAGCCCAGTAGGGAATGCCATTCGCCGTTTCTGCCAGGCCGTGATCGAGCCACTCCCAAATAAAGCCGCCCTGTAGGCCGTCATGCTGTTCGATTGCGTCCCAGTATTCTTGTAGGTTGCCACCGCTGTTACCCATGGCGTGGGCGAACTCGCAGATGATTAGGGGACGAGGATCATTTGAGGTTTGTGCGTGGTTGATCAAATCGGCGACGGAAGGGTACATGGGGCAGATCAGATCAGTGCCATGTGGGTTGTCATTCCACATGGGTTTGACGCCCTGCTCACAGATCGCATTCTCATTATGGATCGGACGGCTGGGGTCATATTGCCTGACCCAGGCTGCCATCGCGGCGTGATTGGGGCCAAAGCCTGTTTCATTGCCCATACTCCAGACGATAATGCTGGGGTGGTTCTTATCACGTTCGACCATACGGACGACACGGTTCAAAAAGGCATTGGCCCAGAAGGGGTCCTGTCCCAATTGGGCATAATGATGATGAGCCTCGAGATTGGCCTCGTCGATCACATACAGGCCGTACTGATCACATAAAGCATAGAAGCGCGGGTCATTCGGGTAATGGCTAGTGCGCACGGCGTTGATGTTATGCCGCTTCATGGTCTCGATATCCTTGCGCCATAAAGACTCTGTCATCACCTTGCCGGTAACATCACAATGGTCGTGGCGGTTGACGCCCCTGATCAACACAGGTTCGCCGTTGACCAGCAGCGCCTTATCCTTGATTTGGATGTGGCGGAATCCTGTTGGAATTGTCGCTGATTCAATGCAGATACCTTCCGCATCGAGCAGTTCAACCGTGACCTGATACAAGTGCGGCATTTCCGCAGACCAGGCCAGCACGGCACCCATGGACTTTGACAGATGGATAATGGGCCCCTTGCCGATAACGATTTGGTAGTTACTTTTCTCAAGGGTGCCTTGTAGCGCACGTTGAAACGCCGGCTTACCATTGGGCCGCGTGACGCTAACACGCGCTGTGCAACCCAAGGCACCGCGACTCTGTTCGCCAATACGTACTTCGACATCAAGCTGGCCCCGGCCCGTGCTGACGTCGAACGTGGGTTTTACAAATACATCCCTGATGTAATTCTTCTCGGTGTTGTACAGATAGATATCTCGATGAATGCCGGCCTGCCACCATTGATCTTGATCTTCGATGTAGCTGCTGTCACTCCACCGCATCACCTGCAGCGCGACGGTATTAGTGCCAGGGGTGAGGTAATCGGTGACATCGAACTCGCTTGGCAGGCGACAATCTTTTGAAAAGCCTACCTCCTGTCCATTGATGTACAGGTAATAGCTGTTCTCGATACCGCCAAGGTAGAGCACCACGCGCTTGCCTCGCCAAGCTCGGGGTAGCTTCAACTGGCGTCGATACAGTCCCGTGGGGTTCTCATCGGGTACCAGCGGTGGTTCCTGATTGAACGGCATTTGCACATTGGTATACATAGGCAGGTCAGGTGTGATGGCGGTACCGTCTGGGCGTGTGTTCTGGGCGCGGGTCCACAGTGACGGCACGGGCATCGGCTGCCATGAATCTTGGTGGTCGTCGAAGCCAGGTTGGGCCCAGTGTATTGGCGCCAGCGCTGGATGGCTGATGCGGGTGAAGCGCCAGGTGCCATTCAAGGACAGGCAGCGCGCAGGGGCTGGTGCCAGGCTGGCTCGCGCCGGTAATCGACCATACCCGATAGCTTCCGGGTTTTCCCAATGTTTGTGTGCCATGTGCTTCTCGTGCCTCTCTCAACAGGCCACCGTTATAGCATGAAACATGGGGTTTGAAACTCATGACGTGGTGGCTACTGACTTGGACGTGAGTGCGGCCTGCAGGCACAAATAGATAACTTCATAAGTTGTAGAGCAAAGGGGTGGATTCTGATGTATCAACTACACTGTAAGTATTAGCTAGTTATTAAGAGCATACCCACCGCAGGCTTAATGGATTATGCAGCAGGGCATAACGCATTGAAACAAAGCGTGAGGTAATACAATGCAAGGCTTCAGTATGACCAAAGAGCCGCTAATCAAAGATTGTCCCACCGGGGCAGGACAAAAGATTTTGGTCGTCGAGGACGACGAGGACCTATGCTGTCTCGCGGGCCATATTGTTACTAGTCTCGACTACGAGGTGATCGTCGCCAAAGATGGTCCCACAGCGCTGGAGATACTGGCGTCACTCGACGCCGACGGCGTCACCGTCGATCTCGTGTTCAGTGATGTTGTTATGCC